>JANOIK010000011.1:0-5837 GCA_031407585.1 Planctomycetota bacterium
TACGCGCATCTCAAGACGGCCGAGGATCAGGCCAACAGCGACTACCAGCGGATGCGCGGCCGGGTGCAGAACGTCTCCAGCGAGGCGGCTCAGGCGGCGAGCTTCATTCGGCCCGAGCTGCTGGCCATCCCCGCCAAGAAGTACGCGGAGTTCCTCGCATCGAAGGAGCTGGCCCACTACCGG
Source organism: Planctomycetota bacterium (assembly GCA_031407585.1). Lineage (GTDB taxonomy): Bacteria > Planctomycetota > Planctomycetia > Pirellulales > Lacipirellulaceae > Lacipirellula. The sequence goes on from JANOIK010000011.1 coordinate 184, forward strand.
CTTGTGCTGGAGCGCATCGAGCGTTACCGGCCGCACACGCTCACCGATGGCGAGGAGCGGCTGTTGGCCATGCAGCGCGAGATGGCAGACGCCTCGAACCACATTTTTCGGCAGCTCAACGACGCCGACCTCAAGTTCGGCATGGTGACGGACGAGCACGGCGCCGAAGTCGAGCTGTCGCACTCGTCGTACTCGGCGTTGCTCCACGCCCCCGACCGCAAGGTGCGCCAGGCCGCGTTCCGCCAGTACTACGGCGTGTTCGAGGCGCACAAGAACACGCTGGCCGCGACGCTCAGCGGATCCGTGCAGCGCGACGTGTACTACGCCAAGGCCCGCGGGCACCAGTGCGCCCGCGCGGCGGCTTTGTTTCCCGACAACGTGCCGGTGAGCGTGTACGACAACCTCATCGACGAAGTGCGGCGCCGGTTGCCCGCGCTCTACAAGTACTTCGACCTTCGGCGCCGCAAGATGCGGCTCAAGGAGATTCACCACTACGACACATACGTGCCAATCCTTAGCGATCTGGACCAGAAGCGCACCTGGAAGCAGGCGGTCGACGCTGTGATCGAGTCGCTCGCGCCGCTCGGCGCCGAGTACACGAGCGTGCTCGAAGCCGGCCTCACGTCCGCGCGGTGGTGCGACCGCTACCCCAACCGTGGCAAGCAAAGCGGCGCCTTTTCCAGCGGCAGTTTTGACGGCGCGCCCTACATCCTGATGAACTACCAACCCACGGTGCTCGACCATGCGTTCACGCTCGCCCACGAGGCGGGACACTCGATGCACAGCCACTACTCGGCCAAGTCGCAGCCGTTCGTGTATTACGACTACGTGATCTTCGTTGCCGAGGTGGCCAGCACGTTCAACGAGCAACTGCTGAGCCGGCAGCTTATCGCCAACGCCAAGAGCGACCAGGAGCGGGCCTACATCATCAACCACGACATCGACGCCATTCGCGGCACGATCATCCGGCAGACGATGTTCGCCGAGTTCGAGAAGATCACGCATGAGCTGGCAGAGAGCGGCGAGCCGTTGACGGTCGAGGCCTTTACGCGCGAGTACCGCAAGCTGCTGGACTCGTACTTCGGCCCCGAGTTCGCGATCGACGACGAGCTGAAGCTCGAGTGCTTCCGCATCCCGCACTTCTACCGGGCATTTTATGTTTATAAGTATGCCACGGGCTTGTCGGCGGCGATCGCGCTGAGCGAACGCGTGCTCGGCGGCGGCAAGCAGGAGTTGAATGACTACCTGTCGTTCCTCAAGGGCGGGTGCTCGAAGGACCCGCTCGATCTGCTGAAGGACGCGGGCGTCGACATGACGACCCCGGCGCCCGTGCGCGCGGCGCTCGATCGGTTCGAGACGTTGGTCGAGCAGCTGGACGAATTGCTGTAGACGGTCGGTATTTGAATTGAGGCCTGAAAGGCCGAAATAAGATAGCCCAGGGCGCAGCCCTGGGTCGCCGAGCGCATGGCGATGGATAGCCCTGTAAGGGCGTGATAACCGTTGCCACAATCATCTCGCCCTTACAGGGCTCCGCGCATAAATTCGCTCGTTACCCAGGGCTGCGCCCTGGGCTTACACATGACGGCCTTTCAGGCCAATCGCTTACGGCTTGCGCGTGATAAATAGCGTCAGCACCGCACCGAGCACCAAGCCCACCGCCAGAATGCCCAGCATGGGCAGCGGGGCGTACTTCTCGTCCCAAGGCTCCAGGCCGTTGTGCATCTCGATGCCGAAAAACGCGGCCAGCGTTCCCAGCGGAAAGAAAAACGCCGCAAGCATGTTGAGCCGCCGGGCCGCGGCTTCCGTGCGGCGGTTCGATTCAGCTTCCTGCTCGGCCCGTTCGGCCACGGCGAAGTCGAGCGCGTTCTTCGCGTCATTGTGCAGTAGCTCCGCCGAGCGAGCGATCGAGTACGCCCGGTCGCGCCACAACAGGACTTGCCGGTCGTCGGGCGCCGCCTCGCGGGCGTCTTGCAGCGCCTTGTGCAGATTGCGCGTCGTGCGCACCAGCGGGTTCAGCCGGTTGAGCAGATCGAAATAGTCGCGGGCGCTCTTGGCCGCATCTTCGTCCTCTTGCAGCTTGTCGAACATTTGCTCGAATTGCGCCAGCAGCACGCCCGCGCCGGGCGGCGTGGCCGACTCGCCGGCCGGCGTCCACGCACCCGACGGGTCACGCCAAAAGTACCGGCCTTCGCGCTCGCTGGTGTCCGGGCCCGGCGGCGCATGCAGCACCAACAGCAGGTGCCCGTCGGCCGTCATCACGCGCTGCCGGCCGGCTTGCTCGCCAAGCCGTTGGCGAAACTCCGCGGGGACGTTCCATTCGGCGGGGAGGAGACTTGATGGAGTCACTTGATCTCCGGAATTGTTTTACCACGGAGGCACAGAGGGCACGGAGGGCACGGAGCCGGATTGGATGAGATCAGATTAGGACAACAATCCAGGAGATATTCTTCTTTTCCGTGTCCTCCGTGTCTCCGTGGTTATAGCATCCGAAAGGCCTCAGTTGGCGCCATCCACCGAAACTGCCCGCGGGCTTTCCTTGCCGAATTGGGTCACCCAATAAAACGGCGTGCCCGCTTCGTCGACGCGCAGCTCGCCGGCCAGCCGGCCTTGGGCCAGGATCCGGTCGAACGCGTTGCGCGGATACGTCTTCGAGCGCGGCAGCTTGACCTTCACCGTCGTGGGGTCGATCTTTCGCGCCGCGAGCGTACGTTGGTCGATGACAATCGGCACGCCCATGTGCGGCGCGAGCGCCGCAATTGCCTTGTCGAGCGTGAAGTTGGCGAGCTCGATGTTCGTGATCCGGTACATCGCCGGCGCGATCAGCCGCGGGCCGCCGACGAGCTTCCACCCCACCGGCCAGCTCTCCACGCTCGCGTCGAGCGGCACGACCCGAAGCGTCAACGGCTCGGCGCCGAGCGTGTCGGGCGTGAACTGCAAGCCCGCACCGCGCAGCATCGCGGCGAGCGTCGTGCCGAGCGTGAGGCCCTTCATTTGAGAACGAAACGGCGCCGCGTCCCGCAACGTCGCCCGCACGGAGATCTCGCCTGCGACCGGCAGCGGACAACCGGCGGTGAGGGCGCCCAAGAGCTCATGCGGCGAACCATCCTGCGTCGGCTCGTCGACCGTCTTGGCCAGCTCGACCATCACAGCCGCGAGTTGCTCGGGCGTGAGCCCGAACCGCACGCGTTCGATGCCCGCCTCGTCCTGCCGTCGGGGCAGGTCCTGAAAAAACTGCTTGAGGCCGTCGCGGTCGCCCTGCCGGAACTTGCCGCCGGGCAGCACCAGCTCGTCGCTGCGGTTGAGCATCCCCAACACGCGGTAAACCTTCCGGCCGCGGTACTCATCGACTTCGATCGACGGCGCATCGCCTGCATGGGCGCCGCGCAGCCGCACGCGCGCGAGGTCCATCTCCGCGAGCACCTTGTTCCACTCCTGCATGGCGCCGAACGGCGAGTCGCTCTGGGCCGCGACCTCGAGCTCAATCGGCAGCGCGGCCGCGCATGCGTTCGCTAGCGACAGCGCCAGCAAAAGCGACGGCGAAACGAGCAACGTGCGAAGCGGGGCAAGCGGGGCCATCAATTCGTCCTCGGCGCGAGCGGACGCATAACGACGCCCTGAAGTATAGCATTCCCCATCGCGGCGCCGCTGCTTGCCAACTCGCCGAAACGCGGGGAGAATATGCGGCTCAATCTCTTCGGATCACACGCATCGGAGTTCCCGATCCATGTCTCGACCCGTCACGCTGTTCACCGGCCAGTGGGCCGACCTCGCCCTCGACGATCTCGCCAAGCTCATCCGCGAGTTTGGCTACGACGGCGCCGAGCTGGCCTGTTGGGGCGACCACTTCGACGTCGCGGCGGCGACCAAGGACGGCGACTACTGCAAGCGCAAGCGCGAGCAGGTCGAGAAGGCGGGCCTCGCTTGCCACGCGATTAGCAATCATCTCGCCGGGCAGGCGGTGTGCGACGTCATCGACGTCCGCCATAAATCAATCCTGCCGCCGCACGTGTGGGGCGACGGCAATCCCGGCGGCGTCAACAAGCGCGCCGCCGAGGAGATGATGAACACGGCCCGCGCCGCCCAGAAGCTTGGCGTCGACATCGTCAACGGCTTCACCGGTTCAGGCATCTGGCACCTGCTCTACTCGTTCCCGCCCGTGCCCGACTCGATGATCGAGGCGGGCTTCGAGCAATTCGCCGAGCGATGGAACCCCATCCTCGACGTCTTCGGCGAGTGCGGCGTGCGGTTCGCGCTCGAAGTGCATCCCACCGAGATCGCGTTCGACATCCACACGGCGCGCCGCGCGCTCGACGCACTCGACAACCGGCCGGAGTTCGGCTTTAACTTCGACCCCAGCCACCTCATCTGGCAGGGCGTCGATCCCGTGGAGTTCATTCGCGAATTTCCCGATCGCATCTATCACGTGCACGTGAAGGACGCGATCGTGACGCTCAACGGCCGTAGCGGCATCCTCGCGAGCCATTTCAACTTCGGCGACCCGCGCCGGGGTTGGGACTTCCGCTCGCCGGGCCGCGGCGGCGTGAACTTCGAGGAGATCATCCGGGCGCTCAACGCCGCAAACTACCAGGGGCCGCTCTCGGTCGAGTGGGAAGACAGCGGCATGGAACGCCAGCACGGCGCCCGCGAGGCCTGCGAGTTCGTGCGCAAGCTCGACTTCGCCCCGAGCAAGCTGGCGTTCGACGCGGCGTTTGAGAAGTAGCTTCTAGAATCCCTCCGGCTCCCTCCCCCTTGTGAGGAGGGCTGGGGAGGGGGTTGAAGCGGGTACGCACGTCACCAGCTCATGCGTGCTAAAATAGCACTGTGCCTCTCCACCGCCTCATCGCCGTCACCGCAATTGTCTTCGCCGCATGTTCGCAAGCGCCGCGCGCTCTCGCCGTGACCGGACAACTCGGCTCGCAGTTATTCGTACCGATTGATGTCTACAATGAGGCCTCGGCAGGCATTAACGCCAGACGTAGCGGGGCGTCCGGCGAACTGTTTAAGGACGCGCGCGACGCCGTGACGGCCGGGGCAGTCGCCGACGCCTTTGAGAGCGCCTGCTTCACCCTTTCAGCCGACCCCAACCACGCCGACGCTCGGCGGCTGCTCGGCTACCGCCGCGTCGGCGACCACTGGGCCGGAGGGTACGCGCAGCGCATGCTCGAGAGCGGCAACGCATGGAGCCCGGAGTTCGGCTGGGTCAAGACTGACCAGCTCGCGAAGTACGAGTCTGGCCTCCGCCCCTCGCGCGGCCGATGGATCTCGGCCGAAGAGGACGCCCGCCAGCACGCCCGGATCGAGCGCGGCTGGACCGTTCGCACCGATCACGTGTTGGTGACTACAAATATCGACCGCGCCGCGGGCGTTGAGCTCGCCACGCGGCTCGAATCGCTCTACCAGGTTTGGCGGCAGCTTTTTGGCGAGTTCGCCGCCACGCCGCAGGAGTTGCAGGCCCGCCTTGACGGCAAGGAAGCCGGCTTCACGCCCAAGCCGTTTCGCGTGCGCTACTACCGCAACCGCGACGAGTACATCGCCGCACTCGCGCCTCGGCAGCCGGGCATCGAGGGTTCGCTCGGCGTGTACTTCGACGCCGACCGCATGTCGCACTTCTTCGCCGGGCCGGAGCAGGACCCCGGCACGATCGCCCACGAAGC
>JANOIK010000035.1:0-2795 GCA_031407585.1 Planctomycetota bacterium
CAACGAATGCGTCCTGATTCCCAGCGCTCGGCCCGTACAGAGCGCCCGAGGTATAGCCGCTGATGAACACGTGACCGACTTCGTCCACGGCAATGGCGCGACCTTGATCGAATCCGGGGACAGCAATGTCGCGTTTCCAAAGTTGCGCGCCGTTGCTGCCATACCTAGCGACGTAGGCGTCGACTTCAGTTTCTTCCGCGTTGACGACGCGCGAACCGACGACGTACGCGCCACCCGTCGGGGCGGCCGCGACGCCGGTGGCCGTGGAGTAGCTTTCCGGTCCAATGGGACGCGTCCACTCGACCGTCGGCGGCTGTTGTGCGCCGTTGGCCGTTGCGGCGAAGGCCATGGCCGTCACAAGACTCAGTAGGAACGGCGCTTGGCGAATCGTCATTGGCATTGCCGTGTAGGCCGATCGACGATGTCACGCGGAATATGTTGCAGAAGCGCGGAAACCGGGGGCTAGCGCCCGCCGGCTGATGGTTCGTTGGCAAGTTGTTTATTGCCCGGGCGTTAGTTGCACGGCGCCGGGGGCGCCGATGCCGGGCAGGCCCGAGGTGGCGTCGGGCTCGGCGCCATCCGCGGCGGGGGCGTCCTTCTTCTTGATGATCTGTGCGCGGCCGACGTGAATCTTCTTGAAGACGTCGTTCGAGATCACGAAGTACCAATCGCCGAAGCGGTCGTTGAGCTTCGTCACCTGATCGCGGCCCGTCGCCATGAGGTGCTCGTACTCGTCCCGCACCCGGGCGTTCTCCTGCTCGATGGCTTCCCGTTCGGCGACGATCGCCTCGCGATCCGGTTCGGCGGCGTCTTCGTCGGCAGCCTCTTCTACGGCGTCGCCCTCGGCGTCGTCCGCTGCATCGTCTTCGGCCGCGTCGTCCGCCGTCGCAGCAGGTTCCGCGTCGCCTTCAGCCGCGGCTTCCTCTTCGGCGGGCAGCGCGGGCAACTCCTTATACTGCGGCTTCTCGACGGCGTCCTCGTTGAAGCGGGCCATCACGAACAAGTACCGGCGCAGGTTCTCCCCTTGAGCAGCCGCGTCGCCAGGCGTCGCCGCGGCGGCGGCGGCCGGGTCTGCCACGCTCTTGTCAGCGGCGTCCGCCTCTTCACCCGCGTCTTCGCTCTCGGTCTGAATCTGCAACTGGCCGAACCGCAGCACGTACTCCACGCCGTCGCGTTGAGACACGACGACCTCGCCCTCGCTGGAAAGCATGTCCGAGCCGCTTTGCTGCCGGCCGGGAAGAAAACCCTTCTCCACGAGGTCGTTGACAACATCCCGATTGTTGAGGAACGCGTCGCCCGCCTTGAGATCGGCGCTCAGTCCCTCGGGCTTGCGGGCAATGTCGACGATCCGCAGGTCCTCGAGACCGTCGATCAGCTTCTGCACTTCCTCCTGATTGACTTCTTCGTCGTCGGCCAACGCGTCGTCGATGAACTTCAACTTCTCCGCATCGCCCTTGCGAATCGCGGTCACGCGCCAGTCGGCCGTTTCGTCCGCGCGAGCGAGCGTGATCTCGCTGCGGTAGTCGCGCTCGATTCGCGCCTCGAATCCCTTGGCGGTTTCCTCGATGCGCAAATCCGTGGAGTAGTCGTTGATCAGCGCTCTCCGCAGGTCCATCACGCTGAGCAGCAGCAGATCGTCCTCGATCCAATCGGCGAAGTTGGTCGAGAGCTTGGTCGGATCGAGCTCCACGACATAGACGACGTCCTGGCTGACGCGCCGCACGTAACGCTGCTTGGGATTGTCCTTCACCGCCTTGCCGATGATCAGGTCGAGCAGCACGGCTCCGTCGGCGTCGGTCATCGTGACCCGCGTGCCGACGCCCGCGCTTTTCACATCGAGCTTGGCCGAGAGCGGATCGACGACGCCGTACTCCGCGTGCGACTGGGCGTTCTCGGCGGCGACGCGCAGAATGCGGCGATCCATGAGGCACGACACCGCGTCGGCCATTTGCTGCGTGGCGTCGGCGGGGTAATTGTCCTTCGAGGGGATGCTCCACACGCCATCGTGCTCGGCGACCACGAACTTGCGCGTCGACGCGGTGGCGCGATCGAACTTCACGATCTGCAGGCTGCGCGGGTCGTCGAGCTCGATTTCGTCGGTCAGCTCCTGCCCGACGAACTGCTGCACGTCGACGCTGTCGTCGACGGAGTTCAGAAAGTACGCAGCGGTCACCGTTGCCGCGGCGGCGGCGACAAAAATCACGGTTTTGAGGGCTTCAGTCATGTCAGGGGTCCTGCAATTATCTGTCCAAAGTTAGCGTATCCGCTTTCGTCCGATAGTTGCTCGACCGAACTAAGCTGAAAGGATTGTTTAAGTTGTTTTTTACCGCAAAGCGGTTAGACAACTTAGCCCAGGGTTGCGGCGCAGCCGCTACCCTGGGTAACAGGGCATCCAGCTCTTGTTACTCCGAAGGAGTTACACACCCTTGTGCAACCCTTTCAGGGTAGATTAATGATTCGCCCTCGACCCAGGGTACGCCGCTGCGCGGCGAACCCTGGGCTATGTTGTGCAACTGCTTCGCAGTAGTTGATCCGGCCACGTCCTACCTAGCCATTAAGTTTCCTGAATAACCAAAAACTACCGCACGCCAGACGTCTGGAGTGATGCGACATTATCGCCCCGTCATCGCAGCCGTTCGCGGGCGATGCCCTGTCGCTCGAGCTCCCGCCGGCGGAAAAACACGGCGAGCGCGAGCAGCAGCGGCGGAATCGGCGGAACCAGAATCGCGAGCAGTTTGTAGCGATCCTGCACCGCGCGGATTTCCTGGTCGCGTTTGAAGTTGATCTCCTTCTCG
>JANOIK010000046.1:0-15053 GCA_031407585.1 Planctomycetota bacterium
TCGGTCACGCGCACGCAGTGCAGCACGCCCTCGGGCGTCATCACGTACGCGCGGTCGCCGTCGATCACCGGCGTGGCACGCGGGCCGTTGTTGTAGCCCAGCATGTCGGAGTAGTCGGCCGGGGCGTCGAACGTCCACAGCTCGGCGCCGGTCTCGCTGTTGCGGCAAGTGAGGCGGTGAGAATCGCCGTGCCGGTCGAAGTGAAACAGCCGGCCGCGGCTGACCGACGGGGCGCCGTAGCTCTCGCCGAGCTCGCACTGCCAGACGATCTTCGGCGTGGCGCCCGTCCAGTCGGTGCGCAGGCCGGTCTCCGGCGACCGGCCGTTGCGCTGCGGGCCGAGGAAATCGGGCCAATCGATGCCGTCCGAACGCGTGCCGAGATCGGGCGGGGCGTCCTCTGCGCCGCGAGCGCGTGTTGCCCCCCAGGGCAGGGCGGCGAAGAATGCCAGCACCAAGGCCAAGACGCAGCGCATGGTCGTCTCCTCGCGCACGGTTTCGAGCGGCCAACAAGTGCTGTAGCATAACGTGTCCGCGGTCGCGCGGTCGATTCGCCGTTGTCGCGTGCTCCCGTTAGCCGCGCCGCGAAGTCCGCGAAGCGAAGCGCGTTGCTCGCACTCGCGGAAACCCCCCGGCTTGCGCCGGGGGCTATTGCCTCTCTGTCCTTTGACTTCTGTGTGCTTCAAGCATGTCCGACGTTGAACCCTTTGACGCTTCGCTTTTGCCGCCGCGGCAGTTCTTTCGCTTCTCGGCTGATGTGCGCCGCAAGGAGCCGCTGTGGAACGCGGCGCCGTTTGTCCTCGACGAAAGCTACGCACTGCCGACGCTCGGGGATCTCGACGGCCGCGCGGCGTTCGCCGAGGTCCGCATGGCATGGAGTGCGCAGGGGTTGGCGTGGCAGGTGACTGTCGACGGCAAGAGCACGCCGCCGTGGTGCCGGGACTCGCGCCTGGAGGACAGCGACGGGCTGCAGGTGTGGATCGACACGCGGGCGACGCTCAACGTGCACCGGGCGAGCCGCTTCTGCCACCGGTTTGTTTTTCTGCCCACCGGCGGCGGGAGTGGCAGCCAAGGCGCCGTCGCCGAACAACTGCTGATGAACCGCGCGCGAGAAAACGCGCGCCCCGCGCGGGCGCGCGAGCTTGAAGCACGCTCCAAGGTGACCGCGACCGCGTACACGCTCAGCGCGTTCGCACCCGCGGTGGCGCTTGGCGGGTTCGATCCCGCGCAGCAGCCGCGACTCGGCTTCACCTACGCGCTGCTCGACCGCGAACGCGGCTTGCAAACCTTCGCCTCGGGGCCGGAGTTTCCCTACGAAGAAGACCCAAGCTGCTGGGCCGAGCTGCGGCTGGTGGACGGCTAAGGCGTGCCCGGCGGAGTCAGCCCCGTGGGAATCGGCCCGCATGCGGTGCACACCATTCCGGGCGGCACGTCGCTTTCGAAATCCGCGGACGTCGACGCCGGGACGCTCGCGGCCTGAACCAGCGCCGCGAGCGCGATCACGAGTGCCAGCATTAAAAATGGACGGCGTTTCATCGCGAGCTTTCCTTGACTCTTCCGGCTCCCTCCCCCTGGTGGGGAGGGGGGAAGAAGCGGGTACTCGCGGTGCGTGCGATCCGAGTATCCGCTGCGTCACCCCTCCCCTAACCCCTCCCCATCGAGGGGACGGGAACGGAAGAGTTGTAATTCATTATACGCTCGGGTCACGAAGCGACCAGCGATTGTCGCGCCGCGCGAACCAGAGCCGCCGCGTCGGCCGCTGAAGCGGCCACGCCGGTGAGGTGCCCCATTTTTCGCCCGGGGCGGGCTTCCGTTTTGCCGTACAAATGCAGCCGCAAACGGGGATCCGCCAGCACGCGGGCCCAGCGCGGCTCGCCGCCGTGCCACACGTCGCCCAGCAGATTCGCCATCGCCGCGGCGGGGACAGTCAGGTCGAACGACCCGAGCGGCAGCCCACACACGGCCCGCACCTGCTGCTCGAACTGCGAGCACTGGCAGGCGTCGATCGTGAGGTGCCCCGAGTTGTGCGGCCGCGGGGCGATCTCGTTCACCAGCAGCCGCGAGTGCGCCGCGCCGTCGCGGGCGAGAAAGAACTCGATGCAGATGAGGCCGACCACGTCGAGCTCGCGCACGATCGTGCGCGCAATCTCGATCGCCGCGGCGGTGTGTCGAGCCAGCTCGGGCCGAGGGTAGGCGGTCACGTCGAGAATGTGGTTCGCGTGGTCGTTGGCCAGCGGCCCGAAGAACGCCTCTTCGCCGCTGGCGTTGCGGGCGGCCAGCATCGAGAGCTCGCACTCGAAGTCGACCCAGCCTTCGAGAATCGCCGGCGCGCCGCCAAGGAACCGCCACGCGGCGGCCGCCTCCTCCGGCGTGCGGACGCGCGATTGGCCCTTGCCGTCGTAGCCCCATGCTGCCGTCTTCAGCACCGCCGGCAGGCCGAGCGCCGCGATCGCCGCCTGCAGTTGCGGCTCGGTGGTCGCCTCGGCGAACGGCGTCACCGGGATGCCGGCGTTCTGCAGAAAGCTCTTTTCGCGCAGCCGATCCTGCGTCGCATGCAGCACGGCGCCCGAGGGCCGCACGGGCGCGAATCGCGCCGCCGCCTCCGCCGCCGCGACGGGGATGTTCTCGAACTCGAACGTGATGGCGTCCACCGAGCGCGCGAACCGCGCGATCGCATCGTGGTCGTCGAACGACGCCTCGGTTTGTAGCAGCGCCACATCGGCCGCGGGCGGGTCATGCTCGGGCGCGAAGATGTGGACGCGGTAGCCGAGCCGCGCGGCCGCGATCGCAAACATGCGCCCCAACTGGCCGCTGCCAAGCACGCCGAGCGTGGCGCCGGGAAGAATTGGTGATGCGTCGCGAGTGGTCATGAGTCTAACTTTTGACTCCGGACGGCCGACGCCTGGGTCGCTTGAAAATCGCGAAGCTTCTCGCGGAGCTCCGGCCGCGTGGCGCCGAGAATCCGTACCGCGAGCAACCCCGCGTTGCGCGCTCCGGCGGCGCCGATCGCGAGCGTGCCCACCGGAACACCGGCCGGCATTTGCACGATCGACAACAGCGAGTCGAGCCCCGAGAGCGCCTTGGACTGCACCGGCACGCCGAGCACCGGCAGCGTGGTGAGCGACGCGACCATCCCCGGTAGGTGAGCCGCGCCGCCGGCGCCCGCGATGATCACCTCCAGACCGCGACCTTCGGCGTCGGTCGCGTACTCGACCATCCACTGCGGCGTGCGGTGAGCCGAGACGACCTGCGACTCGCACGGCACGCCGAACTCGGCGAGCGCGTCGGCCGCGCCGCGCATGGTTTCCCAGTCGCTCTGGCTGCCCATGATGACGCCGACGAGGGGATTAACTTCAGCCATTGCCAGATTCTGCTTGCGTTCTGTGTCGCGAGAAGGCGCATCGCCAAACACGATCTTCGCCTTTTCGAGAAGCTCGGGCAACTCCTCCTGAATCGCCTTACGCAACGATTCGAGCCGCTGCTGCTCGTCGGTGGAATGGTCTCGGTAAATTCGATGCTCATCCATGCAGAAAACCGTTTGAATCCTAACTAACGCGGCGCGACTTTCACGCCGTCGACAATGTTATCCCCCGGGTGTGTCACCACTACGTCGCCTTCGGCCAGTCCCTCGAGCACCTCGGCCTCGAGCCCATTTTGCAGGCCCAGCTCGACAAGCCGCTCGCGGGCGACGCCCTTTTCAACGCGGAACACGGCCCACTTGTCGCCCACGCGAAACAGCGAGCTGGTCGGCGTCTTCAGCACGTCGGCCGCCTGAGCCACTACGATGCGGGCCTCGACGCGGAAGCCGTCGCCGAGGGCCTCACGTTGCTGCGGGGAGTCGATCAGGTCGACGATCACGTTGACGCGCTGCTCCTCGACGCCGAGAGTCGAAATCTTGGTGAACGCGCTCGGCTCGACCAGCCGCACGCGGCCGTGGAGCACCTTATCGCCGCCCCATTGCTCCAGCAGCACGTCGGCCTCGCCGGTGGGTTCCATCGCCTCGCGGATTTTCACCGCCTCGCGGGAGAGCACGTCGATCTCGACTTCCAGGTCGGCCGGGTCGCCGATTTCCAGCAGGTTGGTCCCCGGCGTCACCACGCCGCCGCTCTCCTGCAGCACGCGCAGCACGCGGCCGTTGATCGGCGACGGAATGGTGAAGTGGTAAGTCGGGCCCTCGCTTTCCTGAGTCCCGGCCTCGCCCTCCGCCACTCCATTGTCGGCGTCGGCGACCTCCGTAACGGCGTCGCCCCCGGCCGCACCGGGAGCGGGCTGAACGTCATCGTCCCCGTCACCAACGCGAGGTCGCGACCGCATGAGCGCTGCCCGAGCCTGATCGAGCTCGAACTTGGCAATCTCTTCGTTGTGCCGTGCCGAACGCACCAGCGCGCTCCGCATCCGGTACTCCATCAGCGTCCCCTCGATCTGGCTTTCCGTGACGGAGCCAGCGGCGCTTGCCCGCGCGCTGCGCTGGCGCGTCAGCTCCGCTTCGGCAAATTCCTGGGCCGCGATCGCTTCCTCCAGCAGCGGCGTCATCCGCTTCAACTTCACTTCAGCGGCGCGAACATTCGCCTCGGCCTGCAGCACGGCGCGGGCGTCGAGCAGCTCGGGATCGCGCGGCTCGATGCTGGCCAGAATCGTCTTCCCCGCGGTCACGGGGTCGCCCGGGTCGAGCGTGATGCGCAACAGCCGCCCCGCGAGCGGCGCCGATACCGTGTACCGCTCGCGGATGCGCGTCTTGCCGTCCTGGTCGACGGTCTCGCGAATCTGGCCGCGCGTCACCTTGGCCAGATCCGCCTCGACCGGCGCCGGGCGCATCCCCCACCCAATGCCGCCCACCACCACCGCGGCAAAGGCAATTAACATCACTCGTCGCACGATGGGTTTCATGTCGTTTTGGTGGTTATCGGAGTTGCCCGCGAAATACGCGAAAAACGCGAATGAGGGAAAAGGGGAATTGAGGTGTTTAGAAATTTGGTTCTAGATTTTCGATGCCGTTATGTGCGAACGAACGTCTCTGTATTCTTCTTTCGCGGCCGTTCGCGTGTTTCGCGGGCTAACTCCTACTCACGTTGCTTCAGCACGGCCACTAAGTCCAGGTGGTCGAGGTTGCGTCGCACGATCAGCCCGGAAACGGTCGCGGCCACGATGACCACCAGCGCGCTCCAGGCGTACGTGCGGTTGGTGACGACCATTGGAAAGCGGAATAGCTCCTGGTCGAACATCGTACACATCCACCAGGCGAAGAACTTTCCCAGCCCCATCCCCAGCGGTAGGGCCAGTAGCGTGACGATCGCCAGCTCGCCCAGCAGAATCGCCGAGATTTCATGCCGCGTAAAGCCGATCACCCGCAGCGTGGCGAGTTCCCGGCTGCGCTCGGCGAGCGAAATCCGCGCGCTGTTGTAAACCACGCCCGACGCAATAATGCACGCAAATATGAGATTGATCCGCTTCATGATGCCCAGGTTCTGCGCGATCGTGTTGTTGAAACTCTGAATCGAGTGCTCCTTCACCAGCACGCCCGCGACCTTCGGCGTCTCCTTGAGCTGCCGATACAGCGTGTCCTGATAGCGCGGGTCCACGAGCATGTGAACGCCGGTGACGACTGGCCCCTCGAGCATGATCTGGTGGAGGTCGTCCAGGTTCATGTACGCGCTCAGCCCGGCGAAGTCGCGCAGCGTGGCGGCGACCGTCACCTGCCGCACCGGGCGCTTGTCGACCAGGATTTCCACCTGCAGCGAGTCGCCCACGCCCACGTGCAGCACCTCGGCCAGTTTCTTTGAAATGAGCAGCCCGTGCGGCGGCAGCGGCGTCTCGCGGCCATCCATATTCACCAGGCCGAACAGTTTGTTCTGCGGCCGGATGCCCATGATCCCCACGCGGCGGCTGCGCGGTCCGGCCCGCAGCCGCGCCGACACGGCCCGATTCGGCTCGGCATAGAGCACGCCTGGCATCGACGCGAGTTCGTACACCGCACGATCGCCCACGGCCTCGGCGGTGCTCACTGTCATGTCGTACCGCTGCACCCAGTGGAACTGGGCGTTCATCATGTAGTTGATCGAGTCCTGAAAAAAGTTGCCGATCACCAGCACAGCCACGCCGAGCGAGATGGCGAGCGTCGAGAAGCCGGTCTTCAGCGGATGCCGCTCGAGCTGTCGCACGATCATGAGCACCACCGGCGGCACGAAGCGTCCCAGGCCCAATCGCTCGAAGATTGTCGGACCGTAACCCGACGGCGTCGCAGGCCGCATCGCTTCGGCTGGCGGCAGCCGCGCGGCGCGAATCACCGAACCAATCGCCCCGAGCACTGCCGCGCCGGTGCTCACAAACATCGAGAGCACGATCACGCGCGGGTAAATGCGGTAGAGAAACACGGGGAAGTGGAACAGCTTGGCGTACATTCCCGTGACGGTCCAACCAAACCACGCCCCCGCGGGAATGCCGATCGCCAGCGACGCCGCGACGATCAGCAGCACACTCTTGATGTAGTGCCACCCCACTTCGATGTTCGTGTAACCAAACGCCTTCAGCGCCGCGATTTGCTCGCGCTGGCTGTTGATCGTGCGGGACATGACTACGTTGATGAGAAACGCCGACACGCCCAGAAAGATCGACGGCGCGAACAGGCCCATGTTCTTGTTCTGGTCGATCTCGTTCTGCACGAACTGGTGCGAGATCTGGTCCTTGCGATCGTAGGCGCCGAGCCCGCCGAACGGCTCAATCAGCTCGTCAATTCGCTGAATCACGTCGGCGCTGTTGGCCCCGCGCATCAGCGTGACCGCCAGGTCGTTAAACGCTCCGTCGAGATCGTACGCGGTCGAGAGCGCTTCCTCGTTCATCCACAGCACGCCGAAGTGGCGATTGTCGGGCACCATATCGCCCGGCTTGATCTCGTAGATGTACTCGGGCGACAGGGCGACCCCCACGATCCGCAGCTGCTTCTGCCGACCGTTGATCACCGCGGAAATATGGTCGCCCACCCGCAGGTGGTTGGCGTCGACGAACGCCTCGCCGGCGAGCACCTCGTCGTCGCTGCGGGGCGTGAGCCACGAGCCGCGCCGCAGGAACAGTTGATTGAGCTTCGGCTGCCCCTCGTCTGGCACCGACACGAGCCGCCCGGACACGGGCTCGTCGAAGTTGGGGATCGACAGATTCACTGGCACGACGATCCGCCGCTGAGCCTGCGCCACGCCGGGCACGTGGGCAATGCGATCAATCAGCGAGTCGGGCGCCCGCTTCAGCGATGCGAACACATGGGCAAAGTTGTACCGCTCGTAGTAAGTCTGCTGCGTGAGCTCCAGCGACTGGAACATGCTCCGCGAAAGCAAGAACAGCGCGACGCCGCACCCCATGACCACCGCAATCGCGGCCGCCAAACTCCGCATCTGCCACAAGTCCCGAAGCAACTTGCGATCGAGGGGGGAGATGAGCATGGGGGGAAGACTCTAGGTGCTAGACTCTAGGCGCTAGGTTAGAGATGTCAGAAGTTGTCACATTTGCGGTCGGCTTAGTCGTGTGCCTCGAGTTTCAATGTCTTGACCTAGAGCCTAGCGCCTAAAGCCTAGCGCCTTCGTCACCACTTGAGTTCCGCCGCCGGGCGCTTCTTCGGATTGCGATCCACGTGCGTGATCGCGCCGCCGGAAATGTGAATCACTCGATCCGCCATATCCGCGATCACCGCGTTGTGCGTGATCACCGCGGTGGTCGTCCCCAGCTCGGCGTTGATCTTCTGAATCGCCTCGAGCACCAACACGCCCGTGAGAAAGTCGAGGGCCCCGGTCGGCTCGTCGCACAACAGCACGTCCGGCCGTTTGGCCACGGCGCGGGCGATCGCCACACGCTGCTGCTCGCCGCCGGACATCTGCGCGGGGAAGTGATTCATCCGCTTGCCGAGACCCACGAGTTCGAGCGCCTCTTCCGGCGTCATGGGGTTCTGGGCGATCTCGGTGATCAGCGCCACATTCTCGCGAGCCGTCAGGCTGGGAATCAGGTTATAGAACTGGAACACGAACCCCACGTAATCGCGGCGGTAGCGCGTCAGGGCGTTGTCGTCGAACGTGGTCAATTGCTCGCCGCGGTAGAACACCGTGCCGTCGGTGGGCGAGTCCAGGCCGCCAAGGATATTGAGCAGCGTGCTCTTCCCGCTGCCGGAGGGGCCCAGCAAGACGACAAACTCGCCGGCGACGAGGTCGAGATCGACGCCCCGCAGGGCGGTCACGTCCACCTCGCCCATGTGGTAGATTTTAGTGATGCCCTGCGCCGCAAAGACGCTCTGGACGACCGAGTCGGAGGGCGCAGCGGGAGCAGGCATGGTTTAAGTATCGAAGCAGGTCACACGGGCGTCAAACGCGACTTCCCCCAAGGTAACCGCCGTATGAGAAGGATTGTCACAGGGCGCGACCTCGGCGCTACGAGCATCGCCCTAGCGCTGCTCGTCTCGGCCACGGCGTGGGCCGGCGGCGGGCCGGAAAACGTGTTTCTGCTAGTGAACCCCCGCGGCGCCCAAAGCATGGAGGTCGCCAACGCCTACATCGCCCTGCGCCGCATCCCGCCGAACAACGTCTTCTATCTCCCGACGCCGCCCAGGGCGGTCCGCATGACGGGCCTCGATTTTCGCGAGAAGATCCTCAAGCCCACCCTCGAAGAAATCGACCGCCGCGGACTCTCCGGGCACATCGACTACGTGGTTTACAGCTGCGACTTTCCCTGGCAGCTCGACTTCTCCGCCATGCTCGGCCTGCCTAATGTCAACGAACTCAAGCGGCCCATCCTGTCGCTCACCGGGGCGACCTATTTGTACCAATTCGTCCAGCAGGGCTCCGAGCTGATGGTCGAGCTCGGCACGAACAAGTACTGCGTGCCGGGGGACGTCGGGCCTTCGACGACGCGCGCCTTCCGCAGCAACTATCTCTGGGGCGACGGCGGCGCCCGCGTGCAGAAGGGCGGCATCCCCTATCTGCTGTGTACCCAGTTGGGCTGCTCGCAGCCCGAGGGCAACACGGTCGATGAGATGAAGGCGTATCTGAAGCGGGCCGTCGAAGCCGACGGCACGCGACCCGAGGGAACCTTCTACTACATGAAAAACACGAACATCCGCTCGACCGCGCGCGACGCGGGCTTTCCCGCCGCCGTGCGCGAGCTCCGCGCGCTTGGCCTTCAAGCCCAGGTCGGCAACGGGATCGTGCCGCAGGGAGCCGGCGCGCTGCTGGGGCTCACCACCGGCGCCGTTCACGTGCGCATCGAAGGCTCGGGCAGCGAACTCGCGCCCGGCGCCCTGGTCGACAATCTCACCAGCTCCGGCGGCATCCTCACCCGCGTCCAAAACCCCAAGCCCCAAACCCGCATCAGCGAGTACATGCGCGCCGGCGCCGCGGGCGCCTCGGGAACGGTCATCGAGCCGTTCGCCGTGCAGCCTAAGTTTCCCACGCCCGCGCTGCACGTCCACTACGCCCGCGGCTCGTCGCTGGCCGAAGCGTTCTACCAGTCGGTGCAGGGGCCGTTTCAGTTGCTCATCCTTGGCGACCCCCTGTGCCAACCCTGGGCGTTCATCCCCAAGGTCTCGGTCGAGGGCGTTGAGGACGGCACCACCGTCACCGGAACGATCGACATCAAGCCGTCGGCGGAGCTCTACGGCAAGCGCGCCATCGCTCGCTACGACTTTTACCTCGACGGCCGCCAGCAAGCGCCGCGCAAGCCCGGCCAAACCATCTCGCTCGACACGACGAAGCTTGCCGACGGTTACCACGAACTGCGCGTCGTCGCGGTGGACGACTCGCCCGTCGAAACGCAGGGCCGCTGGATCGGGGGGGTTACGGTCGCGAACGGTAACAACCAGACGTCACTCACGTCGCCCGCGGGAGCGCGCGTGACAGGCGCCCAGGTGATCCTCAACGTCAACTCGACCGTCGACGGAATCACCGCCGTGTTTCACAACAACCGCGAGGTGGGGCGCATCAAAGGCCGTAACGGCGTGGTCACGATCCCCGTCGAAAAACTGGGCCTCGGCCCCGTCACGCTCGACGCCCGCACCCTGGGCAAGACGCCGCTCCGCAGTGCTCCGCTGACGCTGGAAATCCGGTGACGAAGTGTCGCCCTCATCTGAGTGGCATGGCCTTGGAGGTCCGCCGACATGGCCATGTCCGGGCGGCTTCCTCCATGCCCACGCGGACGAGGGCATGCCACCCGACGGAGCCCGCGTCGCGGGCGCGCTTCCCATGCTGCACAGCTTGCGCGGAATGTGCCGATTGTGCCTGCTGCGGCAGCGTTGACAGGCCCCCCGAGGGGGATAGGATGAACTTTGTCTCGCGGCTGGCCAATCGGGCACGCCTGGCGGGCGGCCCCTTTTTTGATCGACGGTTTAAAGAGACGAAGCGGCGGTCGTGCGACGCTGCAATCCCCGACTCGTCGAGCCACATCTCTGTGAGACCACACCGGACGTCTGTGAGACCCCGTAGAGGTTGCGACCCATTAGCGACTCGAGAGGCATTCGTCCCATCCGTCGTTCGAGGGGTCCATGCGCACGACCTCGTTAGCCGGCCTTGATTCCGCGCGGTGCGCGACCCTCGGCTCTCGCACGACCAGACACCGTCACTACTACTTGACCGGATTTCCGACATGCAACGATACCGAGTAAATTTTCCCCTCCTGGCGGGCCTGGTGATCGCCGTGGTCGTGGGCGCCCCCGCGGCTTGGCTGCTGTGGCGATTCCAGGTGAATCGCAACGCCGTCCGCCTGCTCGACCAGGCCGAAGTCGCCGATAAAGCCGGCGAGGTCGAAGACGAGTTCGACAGCCTGAGCCAGTACGTGCGCCTGCGCCGCGACGACGTCGACTCGCAACTCAAGCTGGGCCGAGCCGCCGTGAAGGTCGCCAAGCTGGAGGACGCCGACAGGGACTTAATAAGCAAAGCCTACTTCTCCCTCGTTGAAGCGGTGCTGCGCACTAACAATCACGAACTACGCCGTGAATTGGTCAATCTCCATCTTGCCTACGGCTATCTCGATCGCGCGCTCGAGGCAATCGACGTGCTCATCGCCGAGGGAAAGGGCGACCATGAGCTCATGGCCCTCAAGGCCGAATGCCTGTTCCAGGCCCAAGACACCGGCAAAGCGCTGCAGTGGGGCTACGAGGTGATCGGGTACAGCCCGCAAACGGGTAAGTTCGACATGGCGAAGGGGCGCGCCCCGGATCAGCCCATGGTCTACGGCCGGCTGGCGCAGTATCTGTACCAAAGCCAACAGAAGGAGTTGGCCGAGAAGATCATCGACCAATTGATCGAGGCGAACCCCAAGTCGCGCGACGCGTACCTCATCCGCTACCGACTGCTCAAGGGCATGTTCAAGCCCGAGGAGTCCCGCGCCGCCTTGGAGAAGGCCTACGAACTCGAACCCGACGACGCCGACGTTCTGCTGTCCAAGGGCATCGAGTCGATCGCCGACTACCAAGTGGCCCTGGGCGAGGCGGCCGAAGCCGAGGTCGGCGAAGAGTCCGACAAGCTCCGCAAACAGGCGGATGAATCGCTCGACGAGGCCACCAAGTTCTTCGCCCAGGGGTTAGAAAAGTATCCTGACTATATCGACTTCTACACCTACTCGGCGCGGATTGAAATGTTCCGCAAGCGGCTCGACAAAGCGCTCGTCATCATTAATCGCGGGCTCAAGAAATTCGAGCTGGGCGTCAAAACCAACGCCCTCGGCATTCCCACGGCGCTGGAGCTGGCCAATCTGAAAGTCGATTTGCTCTTCTCCCAGGGCGACGTCGAAGGCGTGCGCGCCGTCGTCAAGGAGCTGCGCGACCTGAAGAACGCCCGTTTGCTTCCCGTCGCCGATTTCCATGAAGCCAAGCTCGACATGCAGCAGGGCAATTTGGCCGAAGCCGCCCGCCGCTTCGGCGCCGCGAAGGTGCGCCTCGCCGGCCTGCAGGATCTGCAGGTCCTGGCGGCCATGAGCAAGGCGCAGTGCCATGTGCAAATGAACCAATACGACCTCGCCGGCGACGAGTACGACTGGATCATCGAGCGTTTCCCCAACTACGAACAAGCGAAGCTCGCCAAAGCCGACATCGATCGCATGCTGAACAGATCCAACGAAGACGGCACGGCGCTGCAACTCGACGCGCTCGTCGACAAGATGCTCGAGCAGCCAGAGGAGCGGCAAGACTGGAGCAAACTGGACGACCAGATCGACGCTTACGTTGAGGAGCAGGCAAAGCGCAGTGGGCAGGCGGCCGCATGGACGGAAGCGCACCAAGAGTTGCTCAAAGCGCAGGTGTTTTTGACCCGCGCGAGCAAGGCGACGGACGCCAACCTGAAGAAGAGGCTCTACGCCGAAGCCACCGCCGCGACGACGCGCGCGTACGAGGCCAACCCCACCGAAATAACGGTGCAGCTCGCGGGGCCTCGCGTGCGGATGCTGGACCCTGCCAGCGGCCCCGCCGAGGCGCTGAAAATGCTTGACGATATTCTCGCCAAGAATGCGGAAAAGGACGTTAAAGAGTCGCTGCCATTCCGCCTGCTGCGAATCGACATCCTCTACGCCATGCAAGGCGAGGATCTGTCCAACCAGCTCCACGCCACGACCACGAACATGGAAGACTGGGATGCCGCGCAGCAGGCCGAGGTGTGGAAAAAAGTCGGCGCCATGTTCCAACAACTTGGCCGATTCCAGGACGCGACGCTGTGCCTCGAAGAGGCCGCGAAGCTCGCCCCCTACTCGCTGCCCATCCGCATGGATCTGTTCGAGATCGCCCGCTCTCAGGTCGACGACGAGGCGATGCTCGCGGCGCAAGAAGACATCCTCGAGATCGTGAAGGACAAAGCCGAGCCCGACTACGTCATCACCGAGGTCAAACGGTTGATGGTCAACTTCGGCGCCGAGCGAATTACCAATGACGAGCTGAAGCAGGCTCGCACGCTGCTGAACGAGGCCATTCGCCGACGCCCGGGTTGGGCCGATCTCTACATCCTCAGCGGCTCGCTGGCCCTTGTTCTGGAACTCGACCGCCAGTTGGCGCTCGAGAATTTTGAGAAGGCCCTCGAGAACGGTCCGGCCAACATCAACGCGCTGAATCTCCAAGTGCGACTTCTGGCCGACATGGGTCGGTTCGCCGACGCCCGTAAAATCATGGATCGCCTTCCCGCGGACCAATGGAGCGCCATTCTCGATCGCGCGGCCGCAACCGTGCTGCGCAACGTCGGCGAGAATGAGCGCGCCTTCGAGGAAGCCAAGAAGCTTGTCGACACGCGGCCCAAAGATCCCGACCTGCAGGTCTGGTTCGCCGAAGTCGCTGGCGCCGCCAACAAGCCGGAGGCCGCCGAGGCCGCGCTCCAGGCCGCGGTAAAGATCAATCCCGCCAATCCCGAGTTCTGGTCGGGCCTGCTTAATTTCTACACGCTCGCGCAGCGATTCTCGGCCGTCGAGCTAACGCTGCGGCAAGCCGAGTTGGCCCTCGACGAGGAGTTTCTGCCGCTACTCACCGCCCATCAGCATCGCATCTCTGGCCGGTTTCCCGAGGCCGAGGCGATCATGCTCTCCTCGTTCCGCGACACGATCGACAAGGTGGATATCACGCAACGCATGGCGGACTTTTATCTCACCTGGAGCGAAGCCGATGCCCGGGCGCGGGCCCGCATGCGTGGCCCCAATGCGATTCCTGAAATTGGGGGCACCCAGGCGATTCGCGACAAGGCCATTCCCCTGCTCAACAAAATCCTTCGCGCCGCCTACGAAGGAAAGGCCGAGCCGACCAATCCGGCCGTCGCCTGGGCGCGCCGGCAGGCGGCTCGCATCCTCTCGCTCAGCGGCGATTACCAAGACTCGCTGAAGGCCGAGAAGATGCTGGCCAACGCCGTCGCCAAGGGCGTCGCCACGCCCGAAGGCCAAGAGATGCTCATCGAGATCCTCAAACGCCGGAACGATCCCGATTCTTTCGAGCGCACGATCGCGCTGCTCCAGGACATTCAGAAGGAACGCGGATTAAGCCCGCCCTTGGAACTTCAGCTGGGCGAGGCGCTCGCGAGCGTCGGCCGTTGGGACGAAAGCCAGCGACACATGCAGGACGCCATTGCGAGGCATCCTAAAGACGTCGCCCTGCGCGTCGGGCTCATCGAGCAGTTGATCGAACGCAAAGACGCCGCCCGCGCCGAAACTTGGCTGCGCCGCTTGGAGGACGTCGAGGATGGCGATAAGGCGATCCCGCAATTGCGCATCCTCCTTGCCGCCGGAATGGATCAGAAGGACGAGCTGCGGAAGCTGCTCGAACAGGCCACCCCCAACCTCAGCGCGGCGCTGACGGCGCAGCAACTCTCGATCATCCACGCCGTCGCGCTGCTCGCCGAGAGGGTCGGCGACACGGACTACGCACTCAAGCTGATCACCGAGTACTCGCGCCGCGTCCCCGGCAACGAGCTGGAGCTCGCGCACTACACCGCGATGTACGGCGACGTCGAAGCCGGCCTGGCGATGCTCAAAGAGCAGTTTCCCGCCAACATCGACACGGTGCTGAGCACCGCCATCGAGGTTTTGCGCACGCGGCGGACAGAGAATCCCGAACTTCTGGACGCCGAAATCAGCCGCCTTGTGTCTCGTGCACGAGCGGACGATTCCGAAGCCGCACGTCGCATGGTGCTCGAGGCGGAATCGCTCGAAGTGCAGCAAAAGTTCGACGAAGCCGTCGCCGCGTATCGCGCGCTGCTGGCTCGCGACGACGTGCCCCGCTTCGTCCGCGCGACCGCGCAGAACAACCTGTCCTTCCTGCTGGCCATGATGAAGCAGGACCTGGACCAGGCGCTCGCCGGCGTGAACGAAGCCATCGAGATCATCGGTCCCATCTCCGATATTCTCGACACGCGGGCGCTCGTCTACCTGCACAGCGGCGAGTTCGTGCTGGCGGTCAAGGACTTGCAGGCCGCCGTGAAGGTCAACGCCACGGCCAGCAAGTACTTCCACCTGGCCGAGGCGCTGCTCGGCGTCGGCGACGAAGCCAGCGCCTTGGTGGCCTGGAAAGAAGCCGAAGCCCGCGGCATTTCGGTGGACAAAATCCCCGAGGTCGAGCGTCCCGACTT
>JANOIK010000053.1:0-5190 GCA_031407585.1 Planctomycetota bacterium
CAGCCTGCCGCCGGGCGAGATGGAGCAGGCGCTGCGCCGCATGTATCGCTGCCAGCCCAAGGAGGTTGCCGCGGGCAATTGGTCGTGGGCGACGACCGTGAACGCGACGGCCGCGGCCGTGGCGGATGATCAAGACGACGACGATGCCGGCGATGATGACCAAGACGCGCGAGACAACGGAGACGGCCGCGGTCGTGACGAAGGCGGTCGCAATGGCGATGGCCGCGATGAGCGACGCGGCGACGAATCTCGGGGTAATGGGGGCCGTCGTGGCCCAGGCGGTCGCGGCGGATTCAACGATCCGCCGCCGGGATTTCGGCCGCCGCTGGATTTCGGCTGGCCTGGGCCTGAAGGCCGCGGCTTCGGCGGCCCGCGTGGGGGACCCCGCCGGGGGATGAACCAGCCGCCGTACCGAGAGCGACGCGGCGGCCCGCCGGCGCCGCCCGATGCGCCTCCGGGCGATGGCGCCGAAGAGCCGCAGAACTAGCGCGCTCTTGCCGCTGCTCGCGCGAGCAATCCCGCGGTGAATCCCAGCATGTCGTTGCGCGCTCGGCAGATCGCCGCATGGCGTTCCCACTGGCCGCTCTGCTCAGCGAGCTCCAGCAGCGTCGGCGCGTGCCGCGAGAGCTCGCGTCCGAGGGGCACGTTCTGCTCAAAGGCGTCGAGCGCCTCCGCGGCGCGACTGGTGCGCGTCAGCAGCACAAGGTAAGTCTCGATCGCCGCCGCAGCCCGCGGGTCGTTGAGTTCCTCCTGCGCCGCCGCCTCCGCTTTCGCGGCGAAGTAGGCGAGCGCCTCGTCGATGTTGCGCCCCAGCGTCGCCTTCAAAAACAAGAGGTGCGCCGGGTAAAGCTCTTCAAACGGCGCGTCGCCCGCATACTGCAGCTCCGCCGGCAGGCGCGAACCGTACTCGGCCATCTCAAGCGCCTTCGCCACGACCGCCGGCTCGGTAAGCAGGCGCGCGTAGCGCACAGCGCTCGCCAGATGCGAAACATCCAAGTGGTAATCGCCGCCTGCCTGAAGCTCCGGATGGCGGTCGATCAGCTCGAGCACCGACCCTTCCGGCGGCGCTGCGCCGGTGAGCCGGTGCAGGTGGCCGCGGAGGTTGCCGTGCAGCTCTTTGTAAACATGGCGAACGAGCACCGCCGCGCAAGCCTGCAACTCGGCCACGCTCAGCCGTTCCTCGAGCCCGTCGAGCGTGGTGATGCCGCTGCACGTGCCTTGCCGGCCGAGCAACCAGGCGTAGCCGCGCTCGGGGTCGACGCCCTCGTACAGCGCCAGATCGATCAGCTCGTCCGCCCGCGCGTCGTCGGGCGCGATGCGCGCGAGCCGCTGGCGGACCGCCGCCTTGTCGCCCGCGGGCCGCAGGTACATCCACGCCTCGCGCAGCCGACCGGCGTCGAGCAGCAGCTCGCCGACTTCGCGGCACGCGGCGAGATAGCCCTCTTCGAGTTGCGACCGCAGCGGCTCGTCCACTTCGTCGATCGGCCCGCGGCGATCGAGGTCGAGCCCCAGCTTGTTGCGCTCCTGCAGCAACCGCAAATCGAACAGCCGGTGCAGGTCGCCCGAAGCCGCGAGCAGCTGCGCGGCCCGCGCGAGCAGCCGCTGGGGATCATCCGCCAGGGAAGCAAGTTCGTCGAACATAGCGAAGCGGCTCGCTCTTAGCGACTCGTGAAACCAAACGGCGCCAGGCTCTTCCGGCCCGGGCCCTCAGGCGACCAGCTAGTAGCTTACCACCAACGGCCGTGCGTCGCGCCGGCTCAGTGCGCCTCGAACGCAAACTTGTAGAAGCCGACGTTCTTCACCATCTTCTCGTCGAACGACGCATTGGCGACTTGCGTGATCTGCTTGCGCAGCGATTGCAACTTGGGCTCGTCCAGCTGATCGCGGGTGAGCGCGCGGACCAAGAGCAGCACGCGATAACGCATCTCCGCCGAATTCTGCTGCAGG
Organism: Planctomycetota bacterium; assembly: GCA_031407585.1. GTDB lineage: Bacteria > Planctomycetota > Planctomycetia > Pirellulales > Lacipirellulaceae > Lacipirellula. The sequence goes on from JANOIK010000053.1 coordinate 1,948, forward strand.
ATCGACGCCACCTTGTCGCGGTCGCGGAGCGCCACCTGCCCGAAGGCGTGGAACTCGACCACGCCGCCGCCGGCCGCGCCGGGAGCGTGCGGCAACGTGATGCGGAACTCGCCGATGTCGATTTCGTCGAGCCGTACCAGGTTGGTTTCTTCCTCGTGAGCCTGCAGCAGCGAGCCCCCGTCGAAGCAACCCGGCGTCGCGACCGCGGCGGCCACGATCAGCGCAAGCGCCATCGGCGTGCGCCGCTTGCGCTGGTTCGACGGGCGTGACGGTGAAGATGCCTGAGCGGTCATGAGCCTGCACATTCGGAATGATCGTCGCGATCCGTTGCGGTCGAGGCCAGCGAGCCGCCTCTGCGTGCGCAAACGGCCGCGAACAACGCCTTCTGGAAGCTTAGTGCGCAGTTCCGCGCGAGCCCGCTGACCTAGACTTCAGCAGGGCGTGATTTGCGCGCCCGACGCAGTCAAGGGCGGCATCGTGGATCTCGTGAAACCTAGCACTTTTGCCCAACGGCGGCGCCAGAAACGACCCAACGCCACTTGGCTCGCGGCCGTCGCGTTGCTGCTGGCGCTAGGAACCTCCGTCGGCTGCGGCGGCGACGACGCGGCCCTGCTCGGCTCTTACCTCGACGAGCTCGAGTTCAACGCGCCGCTCGAATCGGCCGTGTCGATCTCCCTCGGCGAATTCAACGTCCCCGCCCCCACCAACATCAAGCACACCGGGAGGGACGGCGTCGAGCATCCCGTGTGGATGCGCATCCACTTCGAGCTCTTCGCCGAGACCCTGCCGCAGCACGAATCCGCCGTGCTGGAGTCGCTGGAGCGTCACCGCGGCGCCCTCAACGACGCCGTGCTCACGATCGTCCGCTCCAGCTCGACCGACGAACTGACCGACCCGCGCTCCACCGCGCTGCGGATGCGGTTGAGCGAAGCGGCCCGGCCGCTGCTGGGCGAAGAAGAAGTGCGGCAGCTCGTGCTGTTCGACCACACGACCGAGCAAATGTGAGAGACGTATCCATGGCCGCTACCATGCTGAAGCATCATCGTCCTTGGGCGTCGCTCGCGCTGCTCGTCTTGGCGGCGCTGGCCGCGAGCCCCGCGCGGGCCTCCGACCACGCCGCTCCCGCGCATGGCGCCGAGGCCGCCGCGGAAGCGGGCCCGCCGCGCACCGACCAGCTGGAGCTCGGCAAGTTTCGCGTCCGCGGCTGCCGCACGACCGATCAGGAAATCTTCGACATCCAGTTCGGACTTCACCTCGTCCTCTCGACGAAGACGACGGCCGCCGACTTTGCGAGCCTGGAGCAGTGGAAGAATCGGCTCCGCGATCAGGTGATCATCGCCGTGCGCAGCGCCGAGCCGACGGACTTCGCCGAGCCGGATCTGCGCCGCGTCCAGCGGCTGATTCTGTTTCGGGTGAAGCGCCTGGCGACCGGCGTGGGCATGATCGGCGTTTACCTCACCGACTTCTCGCTCGACGAGGGCGACACGCTGGAAGACCTCATGATGCCGCCGGTGACTCCGTCGGCGCCGCCGCCGAAGCCGGCGGGCGGCGGCGGGCACTAGTAGCAGGGGGCGCGGGCGGGGAACGTCGCATTGCTCGTCGGTGAGGATTCGTTGAACGCGACTTTCGCGGACGAAGAGTTACGGAAGAACGGAAGGCCGTTCCGTTTAATATCTAGCGGGTAACTCGTTGCGAAGATTTCTCTCGTAATGACTCTGCTTTATCCCGCCAGGCCGGGAATTCTCTGCGTGTCGTGTCGAGAGATTGGGAAGGTCGGGAGGAAAGCCCAGCCATTGAGAAAGAATCTCGTCTTCCATGTCAGGACGTAGCCCGTTCATTGTGTCGAAAATCATCTTACGGAAGCGGACATTGTCATCGGCATTGAGATGGAGCAGCTCGACAATGAGTTCGCCAGACTCATTTAGCCACTGGGCCTCGCCGGTATTCAAGAAACGAAGGGAATCGGCCAGCGACACAGCGCAAGGATCTGGAATCTCTAGGTCATTCTTCACTGAGTTGCAGGTAGCGCAAAGGTAGAGCAAATTGTCGTACGTACATCCCAGCTGCGGCGCGATGACTTGCGGAATGAAATGGTCTATATGAAAGCTGTTGAGTCGGATGCCCCAGAGCTCTCGCTTCAAGCAGAACACACATCGAAAGCAGAATTCATCGCGTAGCCAATCTCGATAGGGTGGGTAGGTGGCATACCCATGGGGCCCATGCCGTCGGACGTGAACGCCCAGTTCGAATTCAAAAGGCATTATGGCCATCAGATTTCTCTAAGAGGGTCTTCGATACTCGTTCGAGTTCTTTAAGCGGTAAGGGCGCGACGAATTTCTGCCTGAGAGCAGCGAGCTGCTGCAATCGAGATAGTTCAGGCTTCTCGTCTGCGGTAAGGGTCTTTTTTACTTTCTTGCGAACTAGCGTGTCACGGCGTCGGTTAACGTTCTGCCAATCATCAGTAATTTCCAGAAAGTCCTGCAGCGACACCTCCTCGTCAAACGACTTAGGAATGTACTCGGCCATAACAAATGGCACCCCTGGCCGTTCGCGACCTGAGAACAGATCGAGGAGCTGCCGCTCGATCCTTGGCGGCAAGTCATAGAGGCCGAGCACGGCCGCGTCTAAATGATCCAATAAATGGCGTGCCGAGTCGACATTTGACTTCGAGTGTTTGCTGAACAGCTCAAAGTAATCTCGGACTAGCTGGACGATGGTTTCATGTTCTTTCCATTTGCGAGGGATCGGCAATCGCTTCATTTCGCGGACTAAGATGTCTCGTTTCGCGAGATGCGCATAAGCGAAAGCATTCGCAAGCGGGTTGTTGAACAATGCCCAAAGAAATTCGAGAGGCACGACGTCGTTCAGCGGGCGAATCGCAATGAACCGACTTGTTACTGCATGTCCATCCGGATCAAGAAGCGCTTTTAGTCTCCAAGGACCACGACTTACCGGCGCGTAATTGATTAACACCTGCGGTACGCCAACTTTGGTTCCGACTCCGGGGCGTCGGATAACGCTGTCTTCAAGATTCGCCCATTGCTGCGTTGGGAGGCCGTGGATGTGCTTTGCATCGAATTGAATGAAGGCACGTTTCGCTCCAGGAGATATAACCGAAAGTTGTGGACGTAGTAGTTGAAGAAGGCGGCGTTCATGGGTTTGAATTTGGTTGTCTACGACCCAATTCTCCCCACAGGAACGCCACCATGCAGGAAGTTACCACGCGCTCGGTTTCGTTTCCAT
>JANOIK010000054.1:0-2090 GCA_031407585.1 Planctomycetota bacterium
GCGCGGCGCGCGCCGCGGCCGCGATCCGCGTCACGAGCTCCGGCCCGCGGCGCGTGTCGCCGAGCTCGGCCGCGGCGTCGGCGCAGATCTCGAGCGTGCCGAAGAGCAGCCAGCTCGGGCCGGCCGCCCGCGGCTCGGCAGATCCACTCGAGCCCACGCGCACCCCACCCGCCGCACAAGCGACTGCAACGGCCGGTTCGGCAGTGGAGCGGGCGCGGCGCAACTCCTTTTCCGATCGCGCCCAAGGCCCGCTGCTAACGTCACCTCCGCCAGCGCCGTTTGGCCCGAACGCGGATCGCTACCGCGCGAGTTCCGACGACAGCCGTCGCCCGATCCGGTTCGCCTCGATCAATGCTTCGGCGGCGCGCCTGCAAGCGCCCAACAGCAAACCCACCACCAACGCACCGGCCGCGTGCGGCGGGCCGCGTTCCGATCACGCCTCCGACAACGGGTTGCGGCCGTCCGCGCCAGCCGGTCGCGTGTCTTCTCTACTGAGCTATCTGGGCCCGTTGGCGTGTACCTCATCACGATCGGGTCCCTGAACCACGTGTGTGCCGCAACTACGTCGCCAAGGCGGAAGGGGCGGAGACTCAGACGCTCTGTTTCGATGAGATCCATCACTGCCTCGTTCGGCTCCGCCGAACGCTTTGCCGTTCAGCGGCGGGGACGCCGCCGTGCAGGCGTCTCAAGCTTTTTCGAACGTGCGCGCGACGGTCCCGACCGCTGCAACGGCTTGTTAGGCCGTGCACCGCTGAGGAGGGGAAAGCGATCGGGATGGTCAATGGAATCCACCGCCAAATCGATGTCGAGGTCGGGCCAGCGGAGGTGGTGCGGGCTTGGTCTTTCCACGGACATGATCTCGCGAATCCTCGCGTCCCGAAACCAGGGAAACTCCTTGAACGGCACGAAGAGCTCGCGCTCATCCACGAGCAACCAGAATCCGTCGGGGCCGAGGCTACTTACCTCGACGGCCGAAATGACTTTCCCACGCAACGCGGATTTCATGTTTGTGTTTCCAACCAGCCTGAGCGCCGTCGAGATCTGGCGTTCGCTGAGTTCGTAATTTTGCGCCAACGCGACCTCGGGTTCCAGCCAGAACTTCGCCTGCCCGTCCGAGTGTTGCACGTGCACATGCGCGCGGGGCTCCTCGCGCGAGAAGAAATAAAACCGATATCCGCTGACCCGCAGGACTGTCGGACTCACGACGTCAGGATACCCGAATACCGCCTCCCGAATCAGCGGCCGAACGTCGTGGCGATCACCTGCGGCGCGCAGCGCCGTCAGGTGCATCGCCTTGTTGGGCAGCACTCCAAGCGTGGCGTGTGGCACCGCTATGCCTCATCGTAGGCTCGCTCAAGGGCCGCTACGTCGAGCTTCACCATCGTCATCATGGCCTCCATTACGGCCTTCACTCTCCTGGCATCCTGGTCGCGGATCAGCTCGATGAATCGCCGCGGGACAGTCTGCCACGAGAGGCGGAACGGATCCTTGATCCAGCCGCACTGCGCATCCATCCAGAGGCGCGCCTCGTACTGTCTGCGCAACGACTTTGAGTCAACCGGTGGCTGGGCGCAAGCCCGGGCGTCCGGTTGAACCAACTGTTGGGCGACACGTCGCAAGCCGCCACGTTATTGCGCGCCCTTTGAAGCCGCCGAAATCAAGGCCGCCAAGAAGCCGTCTAGACCGAGTGAGTACGCCCAAGCACCGCGCTGCGCCAATACCGGACCTCTGTTAGGTGGCACTAGCCGCTACAACTTGCGCGTGTAGTCGGGGATCTCGCGAACGTCCATCGCGACCAGCCGGCCGGCGATTTGCGATAGCGGTCCTTTCTTCGCTGCGAATAGCGTTGTGTACTCGTCGTGATCGGCGTACACAAGGAGCGATTTGGGATCGGGGGCAAAGTAGAAATCGAGCCAGTCTCCCAGCAACGCTGCGAGTAGGTTCGTTGACTCCTCATAGCTTGTCGCCCCGATCGTCCAATCGACGCCGCACCGGGTCGTGAGGCCGTGCGAGGCAAGCAGAGTCTCGAGACGCTTTGGATCGAACACGACGGTCGGGACGATTGCCGAGGAGCTGCGGATCGATGCGTC
>JANOIK010000061.1:0-4472 GCA_031407585.1 Planctomycetota bacterium
CCACCAGCGCGATCGCGTCGGTGGTCTTCGGCCTGCTTTCGTCGATGGTGTTCGTCGGCGGGCGCGAGACGTTCGAGAGCGCACTCATGATGTGCCCGCTGCCGCTCGTCGGCCTGGTTCTCGGCCTGGGCGCACTGAGGCGCATTCGTGCGAATTCCGATCACCTCAAGGGGGCAAGCACGGCCGTCGCAGGAATCGCGCTGTCCGCGTTCGGGCTCTTCGGCGGGCTGGCCTACGCGGGCTACGTGCGCGTGAGCGAGGTCCCTGAGGGATACGCCCCGACGTCGTTCGCCGAAATGAAGCCCGATGAGGTTGAGGCCCGCGGCGGCGAGATCATTCCGCCAGACGTCGCGGCGCTGGACGGTAAGAAGGTGTTCATCAAGGGCTATTTCCGGCCTGACTCATCTCATTTTACTTCAAACGTGAAACAGTTTTTGCTGGTGCGGGACAACAACCAGTGCTGCTTCGGCGACCTGAGCACCGTGCAGTTTTACGACCAGGTGGCTGTGACCATGAAGGGCGACCTGACCGTCGACTACAAACCTGGCCTGTTCCGCTTGGGCGGCAAGCTGTTCATTAAGCCGGAGAATGCCACGAACGGCACGAAGCTTCCCGTCTTCATCCTCCAGGCAGACCACGCCGAATGAATGTCGCGTCACGGATTTCGACGTGCTGGTTAGTCGCGACGCTCGCGGCCGCGGCCGTATCGCTAGGATGCGATGGCGCCGCGGCCGGTGGCGATGCGGGGGGCGACGAGCGAGCGGCTGCGACCGACCGCGAGCCAACCAGCGAAAAGGACTCCCCCGCGAAAACGGCCACGGCCGCTGACTCGGCGCCGGCGAACTCCGGCCGCATCGTCGAGACCACGTTCGACGATCTGAAGTTCCCCATGGAGAAGACCGAGACGTTCGCCGAATCGATGCTCACCGACCTGGTGAAGTCGCGGTTCGGCCGCAACATTCGCCTTCGCGGCTACATGTTCCCGACGAATCGCAGTAAGGGGCTCAAGCAGTTCGTCCTGGTGCGCGACAACCAGGAGTGTTGCTTCGGCCCCGGCGCCGCGCTGTTCGACTGCGTGTGCGTCACGATGCGCGAAGGCGCCACAGCGGAGTTTTCGACGTTCCCCATCGCCGTGGAAGGGGAGTTTCGCCTCGACCCGCTCATCGGCCCCGATGGCCGGCCGATGGCGATCTACCAAATGGTCGGCGACGCGGTGAAGTAGATTTAAATCATCTTCCGGCTCCCTCCCCCTTGAGGGAGCAACGAGCACGGGCGCCCCAAAGGCGCCCGAGCGCAGGCGGTAGTCCGTGCGAAGCACCGGCTGGGGAGGGGGTTGAAGCGGGCACATATTCCGCCACTTCACCAGGCGACCCGTGTACCCGCTTCATCACCCCTCCCCTAACCCCTCCCCATCAAGGGGAGGGGAACGGAAGGTTTTTTTCTTACCGCTTCTTCGGCTCGTCATCCTCGCCGAGGCCGAGCGCCGAGAGCCATCGTCTGCGGGGCTTGCTCGTATCCTCGGTTTCGGGCGCTCCGGCAGCCGCCGGCGGCGACGCGCTCTTCAGCTCAAACGTGCGCTCGCGCACTGCCGCCTGATCGCGGGCCAGCTTCGCGCGCTCGACCGAGAACTCGAGCTCGGCCTGCCGCAGCTTGGACTCCCACTCGGTGGTGAGAGCGGCGAGCCGCTGGCGTTCGGCGACGATGAGGGCGTCGGCGTCGAGAATCTCTTCGTGGGCAGCCGCTGTGGCGGTCGTCGCGTCGGCGCCGCACTGCGATTCGAGCGCCGCGCGGAGCTCGGCCAGCTCCAGGTCCTTGGCCGCGAGGGCCTCGTCCGTCGCTTCGAGCGTCGCGGCGACGGTCGCCCGTTCGGCGACGCGGCCGGGGTCGACCGGGCCGGAAACGTCTTCCTCTTCGAGCAGGGCCATGAGCCGGGCCCGTTGCGAGGCCCAGTCGCTGCCGCCGCTGCTGCCGCTACCGCCGCCGTGAGCCGGGGCCGCGGCTCTGGATTTCTCGTTCGCCGCCGCGCGCTCGCGCAGCTTCGCGTTTTCTTGTTTGAGCTGCCGCACATCGTCGACGGCCATCTCGAAACGCCGCTGCAGGTCCTCGCGGTCCTGATCGACGCCGCCCGAGGCACTGGTCGACGCGGCGGCTTCCGCCTCGAGCTCGCTCACCCGGGCGGCCAGCTCGTCACGTTCGCCGCGCACGGCGATCAACTCGGGCGACGGGTCGTCGCTGCCCTCGGACCGCTCTGCCAACTGCTCGCGGAGTCCGCTGTTCTCGCGCTTGAGCTTCTGCAAATCGGCGAGCGCCAGTTCGCATTTCTGCCGCAGTTCGTCATGTGCGGCAAGCGTCGGCAGCTCGACCCGCAACGCGACGGTCTCGGCCTCCGCGGCGGCCAGCTTCGCCTGAGCCGCGACCGCCGCGGCCTGCAGCTCGGCAATTCTCGCTTCGGCCTTTTCGGCGCCCTGCCGCGCCGCGTTCAGTTCGGCCCGCGGAACCGTTGCTTCGCGGAGCGTCGCGAGCTCCTGACGCGAGGCCGCGATTGTCGCCTGGGCCGCGGCAATAGCGGCGGCTTGATCGGCTGCTGCCGCATCGGCCGCCTCCAGCTGCTCGCGAAGCTGCGGCGCGTCGGCGCTCGCAGCCGCGGCGGCACGCTGCCGGTCCGCTTCGCTTTCCAGCTCGTCTTGCCGCCGCTGATACTCGCGGCACGCCGACTCGACCTGCGAGAGCGAGAGCGTGAGCTGGAGCTTGTCTTGATCGGCCCCGGCGAGCGCGTCGCGCAGCTGATGCAGCTCGAGGTCCGCCGCGTCCAGGAGCTCGCGGCGGCTTTGCAGTTCCTCGTCGACCGCGGCGCGCTCGCTCTCGATCGCCGCCAGTCTTTCAGCCGCGTCGGCTTCGAGCAGTTCGCGTTGCGCGTGCGCGTCCTCGTTCGCCTGGGCAAGCTGCGCCCGCAGTTGTTCGGACTCTTGGCGAAGCTGCTCGAACTGACTCGCGGTGACGCCCCGATCGCGATCGAGCGACGCGGCCTGCTGGCTAAGCGAAATGGCCCGCTCGCTGAGCGCGGTCACTTCGACCCGCAACGCCTCGGCGTCCTGCCGCACGCTCGCCAGTTCGCTCTCGGCGGCGGCGGTCCGCTCGGCGGCGCCTTCCGCGGCGACCTGCGATTTCAAGGCTTGCTCTTGAGCCGCGGCGGCCTGGGTCCGCGACTCGGCCAGCGAGCGTTCGAGCTTTTTGATCTCCGCGGCAAGCGTCGTGGATTCGCCCTGGGCAGCGCTCGTCTCACGCTCGAGGGCCGCGACGCGGGCGGTTTCTGCCTCGCACAGATCATGCAACGCAGCCAGGTCGCGCAGGGCCGCGGCGAGCTGCTCCTCGGCCACCGCCTTCGCGGCGCGGCAGTCTTCGAGCTCGGTCCGCAGCTCGCTGGACGTCTCGCCGGCGGCGTGCTGCAGCACCGTGATCGCTTGGCGCGCCGCGGCGAGTTGCTCGACAAACTTTTCATGCCGCTCGCGGTCCTCGCCGTGCTGGCGGGCCGACTCTTCGAGTTGCTCGCGCAGTTGCCGCAGTTCGCCGTTGGCCTCGGTGAGTTCCTGGGCCGCTTTCTGGCAGTTGGCGCAGGCCTGCGTCTGGAGGTCGTTGAGCTGCCTGCGCGCCGCGCTGAGCTGGTCGACGAACCGTTGGTGCTGGGCGTCGCTCTCGACGACCTGCCGGCGCAGGGCCGCGATTTCCTCGACGGTCGGGTTGTCGGCCGCGGGCGGCGTCGCGGGGCCGAGCGAGGCGCCGTACTCCTCGGCAAGCTGTCGCACGCGATCGCTCAGCTGCGTCTCGATCTCACCGAGCCGGCTTTGATGGCCCTGCAACGCCTCGTTGGCGCGCTCGCGCAGCGCGCGCAGCTTCTCTGCCGCGGCTTGCGATCTATCGCCCGGAAGACCGGGTCGCACCTGAGGATCGTCCATGGGAGGGCCTACTGCTGATCTCGGCTGCGCGCACGTCGCGCGCAGTGGCGTTGCCGACGCCGCGCGACGAGGGACCTTCAGCGCTGAAAAACGCCCCCGTGGCGCGACGAAAGATTTCGCCAACGGTATATACGCCGCCCGTGGGGGGTGGTCAAAACCGAGGCGCCGCGGGGCGCGAAGGCGCCGATTGTGCCGGTGGTGCGGGGGCCACTACGACACTCTGTTCCCCTCCCCTCGGCGGGGACGGAGCAACCGAGCACGGGCGACCCGAAGTCGCCCGAGCGCAGGGCGGTAGTCTGGTCCGTAGGACGGGGAGGGGGGACGAAGCGGGTACACGGCCAAGGCGCTCCGTGTACCATTCGCATCCCCCCTCCCCAACCCTCCCCAATCCTGTTCGGCACGCCATTTGCGCCGTCAACTGGTCAACTCCAGGAGACTGTCGGGATGGCGAAGTCGGAAGGTGAGGAAGTGGTGCGGCTGGAGGGCCGCCGGCTGATCGAGCCGGCGCGGCGACTGCTG
>JANOIK010000070.1:0-2900 GCA_031407585.1 Planctomycetota bacterium
AACCCGAAAGCTCGTCTCGCCTTCCTCGGCGAGGCGCCAGGCGCCGACGAAGATCGGCTCGGAGAACCCTTCGTGGGCCGCGGCGGGCAGCTGCTCAACAAGATCATCGAAGCCTGCAAGCTGCGGCGCGAGGATGTCTACATCCTGAATATCCTGCGGTGCCGCCCGCCGGGAAATCGCAACCCGTTGCCCGAGGAAGCGGTAAACTGCTCGCGTTTTCTCGAACAGCAGCTCGAGCTGGTCGGCCCCGAGTACATTTGCTGCCTCGGCGCGGTGGCCGCGCAGAACCTGCTGGGCACGGCCGAGGCCATTGGCAAGCTTCGCGGCCGGGTGCATCGGCGCGGCGACTATAACGTCGTCTGCACGTACCACCCGGCGTATCTGCTGCGGAATCCCTCGGCGAAGAAATACGCCTGGGACGACATGAAACTGCTCATGCGCGAGATGGGCACGCCGGTGGATTGAGACAGTGCGAATTGTCGCGCGAGTCTGCGAGCAAACCCGAGGCGGCACGAGCGTGTACCCGCCTCTTCCCCCCTCCGGCTCCCTCCCCTCCGAGGGGAGGGAGCCGGAGGAACCATTGAAATAGCGCCGAATTGCCAGCATTCTGCGTTGATCTGGGGCAACATTGCGGGTCGTACCGGTCGTGGTTTTGGCATTTTGGGAAGTCGTGGCGAGAAGTGCTGCAGAACTATTCTCAGGCGTGGGGCTCGTTGTTAGAGTCGAGAGAGCTAAGGCGACGATCGCGCGATGTGCGCGCTTCGCCCCGGCCTTGGCCGCGTCGCGGGGGCGACGCGGTGGTTCGAATTGTTCGCCAGGGATCGTGAGGCGACGGTTTCCCCAGGAACAGAACGCGGTTTTGCAGGCGGCCTCTTGCGATGATTTTCCCGAACTCCCCACGTTCCGACGAAGTCGACAACCTCATGCGGAACGCGCAGCTGCGCGACGCGCTTGAGCCGTTGCTCGACGAATCCATCGGCCGGGTCAACGTCGAGCTAATGACGACCGGCGCCGAGAACGAGTTTCTGCAGTCGATGCTGGAGTGGGAGCGGGCTCCGATGCTCCCCATTTGCGAGTGGTTCCAGCCGACGCTGGAATTGCCGCACCCGGACGACCTCTCCGACGACCAGGTGCGCGACCGGCTCTACCAAACGATTGGGCGGATGTTCGAGAAGCACATCGTGCTGGATTTCACCGATCATCTCACCGATCGGCAGCTCTACTGCCTGATCTACCGCGACATTCTGCCGTCGCACGAGAAGATGATTCGGCGGGACAACAACTACCTGCACTGGGATTGTGCGAGCACCGACGGCGATCCGGATGTGTGGCTCCGCTACTATGCCAGCGACGAGGACCGGGCCGCGTGGGTTGACGAAACCGACGGCGAGCTGCCGCCGGTGGACGAGCCGCCGTTTCCGCGTGATCTGCCGCGGGCGCCGATGTAATTTGGGCCCGTAGGTCAGGCTTTCTAGCCTGACTGCGTCACGTTGGCGTAGGCAGTCACTCGGTGTGCCTATCAGCCTGGAAAGGCGGACTTACTTGTCGGCGATTGTGTACTCCATGTACTGCACGCCCTTGGCGCCCTGCTTGGAGCGCGTCGCGATCGTCGGCGGAATCAGAGGCGCGGGCCAGTTGCCTGGATGTGCGCCTTGCCACGGCTCGTCGAGTTGCATGAGGCGACGGCCGGCCCGGTCGTTGAAGGCTTTGAGGAGCGACTTGAGCGGCATCTCGCCGTAGCCCAGCTTCTGCGCCTGGGCGTGATCGACGGGCAGCATGGCGACGAGCTCGGGGTGGGTCATCATCTCCAGCCCGTTTGCGCGGAGCGTCGCATTGTGGCTGCCGTGGTGGCCGACTTTGTAGAGCACGGTCTTCGCGAAGATGTCGCGGATCGTGGTCACGTCGCCGGATTTGGGGTCGTCCTTGAACTCCAGCTTGTGCCAGGAAAGCCAGTTGCCGACCTGAGCGTCGCCGACGAAGAGCAAGACCTTGCCGCTCTTGGGCAGCTCGAACGCCAGCACCAGGCTGACGTTGTTCGTGTAGCTGTTGATCCACAGGGCGAGTTGCTCAGCGCCGCGGGCGAGCCAGTCGCCGTCGATGCGCCGCTGCTGGCACGCCTCGGCCGCGACCAAGGGGGCATGGGCCGGTTCGACGTCGAGGCACGCGGGCACATCGGGTTTCGCGTCGAAATAGCGCTCCATAAAGAAGCAGTCGGTCTCGGCCTCTTTCATGTCGATGCGCCACGAGTTGTCGAAGGGCATGGCCGCTTCGGTGGTCGGATCGTACTGGCCTTCGCCGCCGAGCGCCGCAGTCCACGCCCACGGCACGCCGCCGAAGTGCGCGTGACCTTCCTTGTGGTACACCTCTTTCGTACTGTTGAGCTTCTTAACCTCTTTCTCGTCGTGCGGAGGGCCGAGCACCCGCACTTTCATCTCGCCGGCAACGCTCTTGGCGGTCGCGCCGGGCAATTGGCGAGTCGTTTTGGGGAACAGGTAGGCCAGGGCCTCGGCGCCTTTGTCCTCGACCAAATCCTTGGCGTTCTTCATCGCGTCTTCGGTGCCGACCTTGGCCTTCGGCGCGGCGGCCTTCTTCGCCGCTGGGGTGAGCATGTCGCCGGGACCGAAGACGCCGAAGATGCCCTCCATGCCTTTCTTGATCGCCTCGAGCGACGCGGCGCCGAGGGCGTGCCGCGCGGTGACTTCCGCCAGTGCGCCGGCAAGGTGGGCCTTGGCCTTGCCGTAGTTGGTGCGAAGCGTTTTGGCCAACCCGTCGGTCGGGTCTTCGGTCCACGCCATCCAAATACGCTTGATGTGCAGCTTGGACTTGTTCTTGGCGTCCGCCTTGAACGCGAAGCAGTCCTTGGCCTGGATGAACCCGGACACGTGATCCCAGTGCTCGTG
>JANOIK010000073.1:0-1976 GCA_031407585.1 Planctomycetota bacterium
TCACCAGCGCCTGCCGGGCTTCGTCGCCAGCGTGCACGTGCGCCGCGAACTGGCCTCCACGATGATGGTCGCCCACGACCAGCTCCTCGTCTCAGCGTCCGCGTCGCTCGCTCGTCACGCGCTTGAGCCGCTGCTGCATCACGAAGTGAGCACGCACCTGCTCACTTACGTCAACGGCCGGCAGCAGCCGTTGCAGCAGCTCTACGCCGGCTTCGCTGGCTACGAGGAACTCCAGGAGGGCATGGCCGTGCTCGCCGAATATCTCGTCGGCGGGCTCACGCCGGGTCGCGTCCGCACGCTCGCCTGCCGGGTGCTCGCCGTTCAGGCGTTGGTCGAGGGCCGATCGTTCGTCGAAGCCTTCCGCCTGCTCCACGATGAGCACCGCATGCCTGCCAAGGCCGCGTTCATGACCACGCTGCGCGTCTTCCGCGGCGGCGGCCTCACCAAAGACGCGATCTACCTGCGGGGATTGCGCGATCTTGTCGACCATTTGCACGAGGGGCACGACCTACAGCCGCTCTACGTCGGCAAAATCGGGCTGAGCCACCTGCCGCTGGTCCAGGAATTGCGACGCCGTGGAATCGTGGGCCCGCCCGCGGTGCTGCCCAGCTTTCTCGATCACCCCGACGCCATGCTGCGACTCGATCGCTGCCGGCAACACACTCTTCTGGAACTCGTGGAGCACTCCTCATGAAAATCGGCTTTGTCGTGAACGACGTAAACACCGAGCAGTCCGGCTACACCACGACACGCCTGGCGATGACCGCGGTGCACCTGGGGCACGAAGCGTGGCTGCTGGGCGTAGCCGATTTTGTGTACGCCGCCGACGGCTCAATTCGCGCGAACGCCCGCACGGTGAAGAACACGGAGCACGATTCGCTGGCGTCGTTCCTCAAGGAAATCCAAAGCGACGAGGCCCGCGTCGAGCTCATCGACGCCGGCGCGCTCGACGTGCTCATGCTGCGCAACGACCCCTCGGAGGACACCTCCGACCGCGCCTGGGCCCAAACACCCGGCATCCTGTTCGGGCAGCTCGCCATGCGGCACGGCGCCATCGTGCTGAACGACCCCGTGAACCTCGCCAACGCGATCAACAAAACCTACTTCCAGCACTTCCCCGAAAAGGTGCGACCGAAAACCTGCATCAGTTGCAACCCGGACGACATCAAGGCGTTCATCGCCGAGCAGGATGGCCAGGCGGTCATCAAGCCGCTGCAGGGCTCAGGCGGCGCCAGCGTGTTCCTGGTGCGAGACGCCGACGCCGCGAACATGAACCAGATGATCGACGCGGTGCTGCGCGACGGCTACTGCATCGCCCAAGAGTACCTGCCCGCGGCCCAGGAGGGCGATGTGCGGTTGTTCGTGATGAACGGCCGGCCGCTGAAAAAAGACGGCAAGTACGCCGCGTTCCGCCGCGTGAACAAAACGGGCGACATGCGCTCGAACATGCACTCCGGCGGCGAGAGCGAACCCGCCGAGATCGACCGCGCCGCCCTGCGCCTCGTCGAACTCGTGCGCCCAAAACTCGTCGCCGACGGCATGTTCCTGGTCGGTCTCGACATCGTCAAAGACAAGCTCATGGAGATCAACGTCTTTACCCCCGGCGGCCTCGGCAGCGCCCAGTCGGCCACGGGCATCGACTTTGCCGAGGTGGTGATCCACGATCTGGAACGCAAGGTGCGATGCCGCAAGAATTACGGCGCCCATATCTCGAACGTTCAGATTGCGACGCTGTAGAGGTACCCGACTGGCAACAGCCGTTCTTCACGCTGTGCAATCCTCGACCGGTGGTGGTCTCTCAAGAGCGGGTGATCGAGCTGACCTATGACAATTTGACTATTTGGCGACCTGCCTGCGATGCCTTATTGGATTCAACGTTAGCGTCCTTTGGAATCCGAAATGGGACGCGGATGAAAGCGGATTAATAGGATAGACGCGGAACGGAGACGCCCTATTTGCGCGCAGCGACACCCGCC
>JANOIK010000097.1:0-1661 GCA_031407585.1 Planctomycetota bacterium
AGGAACAACGCGAGCGCGCGAGCCCGACATGGTCGGCAGCGCTCTTGCCGCTGCGGAACAAACAAGACAGAGGCGTCTTTTACACGGGGAGATCTTACGATGGAGTTTCGTCACCGATTCAGCGCGTGTGAGCAGACGGAATCGCGTCCGGCGAATCGTTCGCGAAAGGGCTTTACGCTGGTGGAACTGCTGGTGGTCATCGCGATCATCGGCGTGCTGGTGGCGCTGCTGCTGCCCGCCATCCAAGCGGCCCGCGAAGCGGCTCGGCGAGCGCAGTGCAAGAACAATGTGAAGCAACTCGCGCTTGCGGCGGTCAACTATGAGTCGTCCGTGGGGCATCTCCCTTCCGGCGGATGGGGTTTTGCCTGGATGGGAGATCCCAACCTGGGGAACGGGAAGAATCAGCCGGGTGGCTGGTTTTACGGAATTCTTCCGTTTCTCGAACAGACTCAAGTTGCCATGATCGGCAGGGGCGTGGCTTATGGGCCTTTACGTAAGGCAGCGCTCGGACAACAGATGGCGACGATCATCCCAGGGTACTACTGCCCAACGCGACGGCCCGCGATTGGCTATCCAGGCCACACGCCCGCGGGTACTTCGCCCGACTCTCCGATTTATAATGTTGCCGACGCTGCGGTCCCGCCATTGGTCGGCAAGTCGGACTACGCCGCTAATGGCGGCGAAGGTTCTTCGCCCGGTTTGGCCCGCGACAATGGTATGGCGGACGGTTGCGATGATTTGAACAATCCATCATGGCGACTAACCACCGCGGATTCATGCGGCGGAAGGGCGTTCAGCGCCGACAATGGGAATGCCAACTCCCTCAAAGGAATTGTCGCGATTCGCAGCGCAGTCGAACTTCGGCAAGTCAGCGACGGCACGTCGAACACGGTCCTGGTCGGTGAGAAATTCCTGCGACCGAGCTACTACGACCTCGGAGTCGGACCAGACGCGCAAGGAAAGGGCGGAAACTCCGGAGACAACAGCGCGTGCTACCAGGGCCACGACTGGGACAACTCGCGATTTACCGGCCAGGAGCCGGCACAAGATACCGACGAAAATGTCGGGAATCGCGACACGTTAGCCTTTGGCAGCGCTCATGCCGCAGGGTTCAACGCGGCTCTCGTCGATGGTTCGGTGCAATCCTACTCCTACGACATCGATCCCGCTGTTTGGAGCGCCATGGGCTCGATTGCCGATGGCGATTGAGGTCCGAATTGTTCAGACTGGGCGCTACCAATTGTCAAAACGTCGCCGGATGCGAACTCGATGTGCAGCGCTTGCGGGAAGTTGCCGTCCGTCCTGGATTCTGACGGGCTTGACGCTCCTTGCGGGAAGTGTCGTTGTTGCGCGATGCCATTCGGCGGTTGGCGCCGCAGTTGAGCGGCGCGGCAATCGCCTGGAGTACGATCTCGATGCACGGGGGAACCGCGTCCCCGATTTTTCTTTGTGCGGGTATGCGGGGGCGGATGCTGAGATTCCATTTGCGCCCGCACGCGTGACCGTTGAGCCGGGCGAGGGCGACGATGGGGCGCGGATTCAAGCGGCCCTCGATCAGGTCGCGGCACTTCCCGTGGACGATGCCGGCCTCCGCGGCGCCGTGGTTCTGGCGCCGGGACGGTTCGAGATTGCCGGACAGTTGCGCATCGCGGCGTCGGGCG
>JANOIK010000099.1:0-1658 GCA_031407585.1 Planctomycetota bacterium
AGGAACAACGCGAGCGCGCGAGCCCGACATGGTCGGCAGCGCTCTTGCCGCTGCGGAACAAACAAGACAGAGGCGTCTTTTACACGGGGAGATCTTACGATGGAGTTTCGTCACCGATTCAGCGCGTGTGAGCAGACGGAACCGCGTCCGGCGAATCGTTCGCGAAAGGGCTTTACGCTGGTCGAGCTGCTGGTCGTGATCGCGATCATCGGCGTGCTGGTGGCGCTGCTGTTGCCCGCCATTCAAGCGGCCCGCGAAGCGGCTCGGCGAGCGCAGTGCAAGAACAACGTGAAGCAAATTGGGCTGGCAACGCTCAACTTCGAGTCGGCGGCGAATCACCTTCCCACAGGCGGCTGGGGATTCAAATGGATGGGCGATCCGGATCGCGGCTTCGGCAAGAATCAAACGGGGGGATGGTGCTACAACATTCTGCCGTTTCTCGAGCAGACCCAGGTTCGCCTACTCGGAAAGGGTGCGGCGCCGGCGGTGAAGAGAGTTGAGTTGGGCAAGCAGATGGCGACGGTGATTCCCGGTTTCTATTGCCCCAGTCGACGAGTCGCCCAGGGGTATCAGGCTAAGAAGGCCGACGGCACGTCTCCGGACGCCGTTGATTCCGCCGGCAACCTTGCTAACGTTGCGGCCGAGGGCGTACCCAATACGGTGGGCAAAACCGATTACGCCTTCAACGGCGGCCACCAAGCGCTTGTCACCATTGGCACCAGTCAGATGGATCCAGGGTGCGACACGACTTTCAGCACGGCGTGCGCCACGAAAGCTCAAGATATCGACAATGCAATCGCCGCCAGCTCTGGCGTGATTGCACTGCGAAGCGAGTTTACAATCCAGCAAATGGTCGACGGCACGTCGAACACGATCCTGGCAGGAGAAAAGTTTCTCCGTCCTATGTACTATGAGTCGGGCATCGGCCTTCAACCCGACGGAGGCGGCGACGGGGGTGATAATAGCGCCTGCTACCAAGGCACCGACTGGGATAACACTCGGTACCCGGCCCCGGATCGCCTTCCTACTCAAGACGTCGACTTTGACAGCCTGAATGACACCCCGACGGATCAGCGTTGCTTTGGCAGCGCCCACTCGGCTGGAATCAACGTCGTGATGGTAGACGGGTCGGTGCAGGGCGTTTCGTACGACGTGGATCCCAAGGTGTGGAACCTGATGGGTGGCCGTGACGATGGCGAATGAGGTTAGCCCGAAACCGATGACCGCCGGTCTTGTTTAATCGGTCATGCGACGCATCACGACTACCTACCTCAGCATGGCCTCGCTGCAAATCGGTCGTCCGCTGCTTTGTGGCGTAGTGATCTGCGGCGCCGTTCTCTCGACGGGAGTCGCAGCGCTAGCCCAGCGCGCCGCGGTTGAGGGGGGGCGGAGCGGACTGACCTACCGGCGCGATGCGCAGGGGAACCGCGTCCCCGATTTTTCTTCGTGCGGGTATGCGGGGGCGGATGCTGAGATTCCAGTTGCGCCCGCACACGTGACGGTCGAGCCGGGCGATAGCGACGATGGGGCGCGGATTCAAGCGGCCCTCGATCAGGTCGCGGCACTTCCCGTGGACGATGCCGGCCTCCGCGGCGCCGTGGTTCTGGCGCCGGGACGGTTCGAGATTGCCGGACAGTTGCGCATCGCGGCGTCGGGCG
>JANOIK010000134.1:0-1932 GCA_031407585.1 Planctomycetota bacterium
CGCCTGCAACCCGCCCGGCTGCTGCGGCCCCAGCTCCACCACGCGTTGCTCGACGACGTCCTCGGCGTTCACCACGAGCACATACTTCCGCCCCTGATCGGTCCCGATCGCCGCTTCCGGCACGAGCACCGCGTCGGTCGCTTCGCCGATCGGCACGCGAATCCTCACGAACATGCCGGGGCGAAACATCCGCGTCTTGCCGTCGCCCAGCAGCGGATTGTCGAACACGGCCCGCACCTCGAGCGTGCCGGTCGTCACGCTCGTGCGGTTGTTGATGAAGTCCATCGTCCCCGCGTGCGGGTAGTCCGTCTCGTCCGCGAGCGCCATCTCCACGGGCACGATGGCGCCGTCGGCCCGCGACTTGATCGTGCCGTCGTTGATCAGTCGTCCCACGCTCAGCATCGTCAGCTCGTCGACCTCGAAGTACGCAAACATCGGATGCTCCGACACGACCGTGCTGAGCAGCGTGTCGTCCTTCTTGATCAGGTCGCCGACATTCGGATAGTTTCGGCTCATCATCCCGGCAATGGGCGAGCGGATCGTCGTGAAGTCGACGTCCAGCTTCGCCGCGCGAGCGTTCGCCTCGGCCGCGGCCACGCTCGCCCCCGCCTCGGCCTGCGCGGCGATCGTTTTGTCGACGTCGGCCTGCGAGATGACCCCCGGCGTCCGCAGGAGCTCCTGCGAACGGGCGAAGTCCGCGTCGGCCAGCTTGAGCCGCGCCTTGGCCAGTTCCACCTGCGCCAGCGCGATGTTGTGCGCTGCCTCGTAGGGGCGCGCGTCGATCTTGAACAACTGCTGCTTCTCCGCCACGACGTCGCCGGGCTGGAAGTCAACCGACTCGAGATACCCCGTCACGCGCGACTGCAGCTCGACGCTTTCGCCGGCCTCGGTGCGGCCGGTGGCGTAGCGGTAATCGTTCACCTTGCGAACGACCGGATGCACGACGCGAACGGTCGGCGTCAGATCCCGCGGCGCGAGCGGCGCACCGCCGCCACATCCCGGCAGGGCCGCGAGCGCCATGCACAGAAATAACGCCGCCGATCGACGGCGGGAAACCGCCGCGCCGCTGCGGGCCATGGCCGACTCAGAAGGGGGGTGCGATGGAGGAAGGGGTTATCCGCCGCGGCTATGATAACCGCCGCACGGCGCGCACTCAATCATTTCCCGCGCCCGCTCGCCCCGTCCTCTCGCCGTTCGGCGGCCTACCAGCACCCCGGCGCGCCCACATACATCACGCTCGGCACGATTCGCCCGTCGACCAACATCCACTCGTACCCCAGCGTGTGCACCACCGCCACGCGGCGCCGGCCGTGCCATTCCCACCGGCGGCCCGTCTCCAGGTCCAGAACGCTGGGGATCGTTGGGTGGGCCACGACCTCCCACGTCTCATTCGGCGTGAGCCGTACACACGCGGTGCCGCCGCGGATGTCGAGGATCTTTGCGAGTTCCGGCGCCCGCTCGGTCAGCTCCGCGCGCAACTGCTGCTCGGTCGCCCGCAGGTCGAGCGACCGCGCCGGCTGCACGCTGCCCGGCGCCATCGCGTAAAGGTAGCCGCCGTCCGGCGTCGCCACGCTCCACACCCGGCGGCCCAGCCCCGCGTGGTAGCGGTTGTAAAGAAACCCCGGCTTGATTTCCGCCGGCGGCACGTCGACCATGCGGTTGTCGATCGGATCGAACCGCTGCACGACGTCCTGCGCAACGGGCGCCTGTGGTGTAGCGGGCGGCGCGACCGCAGCGTCCTGCGCCATCGCCAACGGCGCCGCGCCAAGGACGCTCGCCACCAGGCTCAAGATCATCAACGCCGTACGCTTAATCATGTTTCCTCGCACTTCGGCGCCGCCGCCTAAAAATCGATGTTCGCCCGCACGCCTGCGACCAGCGCCGCGTTCACGTTTTCCCGGCTCGGCACGATCACCTGGAAGTCCGGCGTCA
>JANOIK010000205.1:0-4515 GCA_031407585.1 Planctomycetota bacterium
CAAGCCGCCGCCGTCGACTGGCTCCGCATGGCCTTCGCCCACCTCAAGGTCATCGGCCACACGCCCGAAGCAGCCCCGTTGTTCGCAGCCGCGGGCGTCGACCCCGCCGCCGACGAAGGCGTGGTCCTCATCAAGAACGCGAAAGTCACGGACTTCATCAAAGCGGCAAAGCAGCACCGAATCTGGTCCAGAGAACCCAAAGTGCGTTAGCCTGAAAATATGACTCTCTCCGGCTCCCTCCCCCTCGAGGGGAGGGTTGGGGAGGGGGGGTTGAAGCGGGTACTAGTCATACCCGCAGCCAACCTGTCGACTCCGCAAGTATCCCCGCCTGCGGACACCCGCCCTACGGCTCGAACTCACCCATATGAGGGGGTGCGAATAAATATTCCACATTCGTCCAGAATACCTCTGTCCGCTAGCGTACCGACGCATAGAATAAGGCTGCAAATGCCAAAAACGAAGGTCGGCGTTTTCGACATAGTTCGGACGCCTCCGGCCACAATGGAGTCTCTCCGTGGCCAATTCTCAAACAGCCTCGTCATCGGCGGATACGTTCGCCGTCGCCCTGGAAGGCGAGCTCGTTCACTGCGACTGCATGAACGATGCGGTCGCCATTAAGAACGCCAACCACGTTCTCTCGAATCACGCCGAGCACCATTACGATTGGCATGAGGTGGAAAAGATGGCGGAAATCGCCGAGCGATACGGCCGTCATTTGGAATCCGAGTCGCTCAAGCGACACTGCGCGCAAATGCGGGCGGCGCAATTCCTGTATGACAAGACAGGATATCAGCGGCCGCTGCGTCTGCCGCAAAGCTAACGCGACCGTCCGTGGCACGGCATTCGCACCTCAGGGTCGAACTGTTTCAAGTTCTTTAACCCTGGGGGACCCCCGTCATGTCACTCGACAGTTTGGAAGACGCTTTCTACGACGAGCTCTGCGACGTGTATCACGCCGAGAAGCAGCTGGTCAAAGCGCTTCCCAAGATGGTGAAAGCCGCTTCCTCGAAGAAGCTTGCCGACGCCTTCACCGCTCACCTGAAGCAAACCGAAACGCACGTCAAGCGCGCCGAGCAGGCCTTCAAGGACACCGGCAAGGCCGCCAAGGCCAAGAAGTGCGAAGCCATGGCCGGCCTCATCAAAGAGGCGTCCGAGATGATGGAAGAAGAGGCCGAGCCCGAAGTCATGGACGCGATCCTCATCGCCTGTGCCCAGAAGGTGGAGCACTACGAGATCGCCACCTACGGCACGCTCTGCACGTGGGCCGACCTGTTGGGATACTCGAGCGCCAAGAAGGTCCTCGGCGCCACGCTCGGCGAAGAAGAAGCGGCCGACAAGAAACTGACCACGTTGAGCGAAGCGATCAACGTCACCGCGAATGCGTGACGACGACTCGCCAATCAACTCGTGATGCGCATCAGGACGCCTCCAACTTGGGGGCGTCCTTTTGTTTTTAGGTCGGCTTTGCACAAAACTCGGACTGTGGGAAGCGTCTCCGACGCCGATTCGGCGCACCACTACAACACGTTGTGAAGTGCGTCGCGAAATCGCGGTCAGAGACCGCTCCTACAAGAGTTTTGTGCAATTTTTCTGGCTCGATGCGCGAAGCCGTGAACCACGCGAAGTCTTTACATTCGCGATTCTCAGGTTTACGATCTGCTCACGGCGCGGCCTTTCCACCACGATCAGCGGCAGGGCGCTCGTCCCCGATCTCATCGTCCCAGGACACAGTCATGTTCCTCGACTATCTCTCCCTGGTGATCCTGCTCGCCGGGCTGATCGCGGTCTTCTACACCTTCATCTACATCCACGACATTCCGTACGAGATCGCCAAGCATCGCAACCATCCGCAGCAGGAAGCGATCCACGTCGCAGGGTGGTTGAGCCTGTTCACGCTGCACGCCATCTGGCCCATCATCTACATCTGGGCCATTTCGAAGCAGGGCCCGGTCAACGTCGCGGTCACCGGCCAACCGCCGTCCGATCACGATTCCACGCGACGTCTTGCCGACCTCGAAGACAAGGTCCGCAAACTCGAAAAGCAGCTTGCCGACGCCGCTCGCAAGCCGGGGAAATCATGATCGAGCTCATCCTCGGCACCTACGGCGTCGGTTGCTGGCTGGTGTTCAAGAAATTCAAGTTGATTCCGGTCACCACCTACACGGTGGTCACGGCCATTCTGGGCGGCATCATCCTCTTTCTGGGCATCTTGATCATGCTCACCAATTACCATCCCGTAACGCACGACGGCCGATTTTACGCGGCCGTCACGCAGATCGTCCCGCAGGTTCGCGGCAAAGTCATCGAAGTTCCCGTCACGCCGAACGAACCGCTCAAAGAGGGCGACGAGCTCTTCCGCATCGAGCCCCGGCCCTACCAACTCGAAGTCGAGCGCCTGGAAGCTCTGCTCGCCGGCATGAACACCGACGTCGCCCAACTGAGCGAGCAGCTTGCCGCCGCGCAGGCCGCCAAGCGCGAGGCCGAGGCGAATCTCCTCGTGACAGAATCGGAGTACGACCGCCAGGCGCGCATCGCGCTGGAGCAGGCCGGCGACCAGATCAGTCAAATCCAAAGCCGGCTGACGTTCGCAGAAATTAATCTGGAGCGAAATCGCCAAACGTTGCCCTCCGGCGCGAGCACTCAACAACAATTCGAAGCGGTCCAGACGCAGGTCGACTCGCTGAAGGCCGAATTGAACCAGGCGAAAGCGTCCGAGCGCGCCGCGCAAGAAAAGATCGACTCGGGAGGCAATCGTCTGCAGGCCGCCCGCGAGGCCCTCAAACGCGCGGAGTCCGAAGAACGCCAGGCCCAACTCGCTCTCGATTCCGAGAGCGACGGCATGAATCCCGAAGTCCGCCAAACGCTCGCCCAATTGGAGCTCAAACGCTGGGAGCTTGACCAAACCGTCGTGCGCGCCCCGTCCGACGGCTACGCGACCTATGTCGGCCTGCGGCCCGGCCAAATGGCGACGCCCATTCCGCTGACCGCTCCTATCGTGTTCGTCACCAAAGAAAAGCCGATGTTCATCGCGACGTTTCCGCAGAACGTCATCGCCAATTTCGAGCCGGGCCTGGAGGCCGAGCTGGCTTTCAAGTCGTACCCCGGACGCATCTTTCACGCGAAGCTCAGCCGCATCGTTCCCATCATTCCCGAAGGCCAGTTTGTCGTCAGCGGCCAACTTCAATCGGTCACGCCGAGCGGCGCCCCGGGCCAAATCCCCGTCGTCTTCGAAGTGAGTGAGGAGGTGACGGCCCTGGACCTTCCGGTTGGCTCGCAAGCCACCGTGGCGGTTTACACGCACCACGTCCACGCGATGTCGATCGTCCGCAAGATTGTCCTCCGCATGAAGAGCTGGGAAAACTACGTCTTCTTCCTCTCCGGCATGGGCGGCCATTAAACGATTAGCCCCCGGTTCTTCAAACCGGAAGCGTCCGGGTGGCACGCCCAAGGTCCACCGCAGGGCGTGGTCCGGCGGTGTTCAACCACGCCCGGCGCGGACTTCGGGCGTGCCACCCAGCTCGCAGTCATTGAGTTCAAACCGCGATGAGCGACGCCCCCCAACCGCCCCCGCCCGAACAACGCACAACCGCGCTCACATACACCCTCGCCATCCAAGCCCTCCTCGGCGTCGGCCTCGTCCTCTTCGTGCTCCGCGGCGACTGGGAAAACGTCTTCCTCACCGCCATCGTCATCGCCCTCACGCTGGCGCCGGCGCTGCTCGACCGCAACTACCGCATTCTCATCCCGCCCGAGTTCCAGCTCATCTCCGCGGCCTTCGTTTTCCTCTCCCTCTTCCTCGGCTCGGCGTTCAACTTCTACTACCGCTACTGGTGGTGGGACGTCGTCCTCCACACCAGCTCGGGCTTCCTCCTCGGCGTCATCGGCTTCGTCGCCCTGTTCCTGCTCAATCGCACCGACCGGATTCCGCAGGGCATGCGCCCGGGGTTCCTCTGCTTCTTTGCCGTGACGTTCGCCGTGTTCCTCGGCGTGCTGTGGGAGACGTTCGAGTTCGCCGTCGACTCGATGGCGCCGTCGATCAACATGCAGAGCAACGAAACGGGCGTCAGCGACACGATGTGGGACCTCATCGTCGACACGATCGGCGCGGCAGTCGTCGCCGCCATGGGCTGGGCCTACCTCAAAACCGGCCGCTACTCGTTCATCGCCGACGGCGTCCGCGGGTTCGTGGACCGAAACCCAACCCTCGTCAATCGCCCCACCGACGACCCCTCTTAACCCCCGGTTCTTCAAACCGGGGGCTCCCCGCAAAGTTCCCCCCACCCCTTGTTGTGGGCCGCGCGCTATGGTAATGTACACGTGAACATAAATGGGTTGCGCATAGCGCCGCCCAACGCTTGCGGTTGAGCCTCCCCGACCGGACACAATAAACCCCCATGCGGACAGTATGAGACCAAAAGCGGACACTTAGACCCGCCTTTTGCCAACGTCTGCGAATGCGACACGCGCCATTTCCCGAGGCTCACGGCGCAAACACACCACTCCAGGTCGCAAAAC
>JANOIK010000230.1:0-8329 GCA_031407585.1 Planctomycetota bacterium
TGTTCGCGTCGCTGCTCGTGCAATCCCCCGAGGATCACGCGGCGGTGGAGATCAGCTACGAAACGGGCGAGGCCGTGATCGAGCAGAATCTCGAATGGGCCAAGCAGCTCCAGAAGCAACTCTCGCCCAAACACCTGCAATCGATGATCACTGCCGACGCCCGGCTGGACGTCGCCCACTTCGAGCGCGTGCAGGCGTCGACATCGTCGTCAGGAAGTGAGGACGAAGCGGACTCGGGCGAAATGCGGGCCTTCGCCGAGAAGGGCTTCGACGACGATTTCGCCGGCGACGATGACTTCGACGAAGAGGCCGCCCTCGAAATCTTCGACCCCACCTGCCTGCTCACGGTCGTCGAGACGCTGTCAAAACTCACCCGCGGCCTCGCGTTCGACCCCGCCGCGGGCGAGGTCGTGTAAACGCCGGTAGCGGTCCCGCCCTTCTCACGCCGCAACGCCTCGCCTAAACTCGTCCGCTTCCTTTTCCCCTTCAGCATTCAGCATTCCTCATTCCGCATTTCGCTTTCCATGCTCGCCAAAGATCTCAAGCCCGGCGCCATCATCAAGCACAACGACGCACCGCTCGCCATCGAGTCGGTCAGCGTGCAATCCCCGTCCGCACGCGGCGGCGCCACGCTCTACAAGTTCCGCGCCCGCAATCTCGTCACCAAGCAGAAGATCGACATGTCCTGCAAGGGCACGGACAACTTCCAGGACGCCGACTTCGAGAAGCGCGCCGTCTCCCTGATGTACGCCGATCAGGAGCACGTCCACCTGCTCGACCAAGCCGACTACAACCAATTTGCCCTCCCGCTCGCCGACGTCGCCGACGAAATGCAGTACGTCACCGAAGGGCTCGAGGGCATGCTCGCCCTGATTTACAACGAAGAGTGCGTCGGCCTGCAGCTTCCCGCGGCCGTGACGCTGAAGATCATCGAGTGCGACCCCGGCATCAAAGGCAACTCGGCCACGTCGCGCACCAAGCCCGCGAAGCTCGAAACGGGCCTCGTCATCCACGTGCCCGAGTATCTGAAGCAGGACGAGACGATCAAGGTCGACACCCGCACCGGCGCCTTCCTCAGCCGCGCCTGAGCGCGTCGCGTGCCGTCTATGAGCGACGCCTTTCGCTACGACATCGAACCGGCGCTCTCGGCCGAGGAATTCATCGACGTCCTCGTGCGCTCGACGCTCTCCGAACGTCGGCCTGTGCAAGATGCAGCGACAATCGCCGGGATGCTGGCTCACGCCGACGTCATCGTCACGGCCCGCGACAATGGCCGGCTCATCGGCGTCTCGCGAGCGATCACCGACTTCAGCTACGCGACGTACCTGTCGGATCTCGCGGTCGACGTCGAGTTTCAAGGGCTTGGCGTCGGCCGCGAGCTGATTCGCCGCACGCACGAAGCCGCGGGACTCGCCACGTCGCTGATCCTGCTCGCGGCGCCCAAGGCCGCGTCCTATTATCCCCACATCGGCATGCGAGCGCACGACTCGTGCTGGGTCATTGACCGCCGGGCGAAAGACGCTTGAACCGCGCGGTTAGAACAGTTCCATCTGCTGCAGCACCGGCGCCGATCGCTTGGTCCGCGTCTTGCCCGTTCGCTTCGCAGCGACCTTCTTGGTCACGTCGTCGCCGGGCCCTTGGTTCTCGCCGATCGCGGGACGCTTCGTAGCCCGCTTCTTCTTGGGCCGATCAGGCGCCGGCGGCGCCGACTGCTTCGCCGCCTTCTTGCCGACAGCAGGCTTCGACGCCGCCTTCTTCGCCGCCGGCTTCTTCTCCGCAGGCTTCTTCGCGGCCTTCTTTGCCGATTTCTTCGCGGCCTTCTTGCCGCGCGCGCCCGCGAAAATGCCGTCCCACCCAGCGGAAAACTTCTGCGTCGAACCAACTCGCGTGATGCTCATGAATGCATAACCCCATTTAACCCCCGGTCACTGACCGGGGGCTAAGTGACAGATACTACTGCTGCAATTTCTTATACCGGAACCGATGCGGCTCGTCAGCCGCCACGCCCATCCGCTCGCGGCGCTGCGCCTCGTAGTTCTCGAAATTCCCCTCGCACCAGTGGACGTAGCCGTCACCCTCGAACGCTAGGATGTGCGTCGCGAGCCGGTCGAGAAACCACCGATCGTGGCTTACTACGACGGCGCAACCGACGAAGTTTGTCACCGCTTCCTCGAGCGCCCGCAACGTATCGACGTCGAGGTCGTTCGTGGGTTCGTCGAGCAGGAGCACGTTCGTGCCGCGCCGGAGCAGCTTGGCCAGATGCACTCGATTTCGCTCGCCGCCCGAAAGAATTCCCACCTTCTTCTGCTGGTCCGTGCCCGTGAACTGGAATCGCGACACGTAGGTCCGCGAATTAATCTTGCGGCCGCCGAGATCAATCGTGTCGTGCCCACCCGAAATCTCCTGGTAAACCGTGTTGTCGGCAATCAAGTCGTCGCGGGACTGATCGACGTAGCCAAGCTCGACCGTGGAACCGATGAGAAGTTCGCCCTGGTCCGGCTGTTCCTGGTTCATGAGCATCCGCAAGAGCGTCGTTTTACCGGATCCATTAGGCCCGATGATGCCCACGATCCCGCCCGGCGGCAATTTGAAATTCACATTCTCGAAGATCACGCGATCGCCATAAGACTTGCCCAGATTGACCGCGTCGATCACGCGGTCGCCCAGCCGCTTCCCCGGCGGAATCTGGATTTCCAGCTCGTCCGACTTGTCCTCGAACTGCTCGGCGGCCATTTTCTCGTACGCCGCCATACGCGCCTTGCTCTTCGCCTGCCGCGCCTTGGGCGACGATCGGACCCACTCCAATTCCCGCGCGAGCATCCGCTGGCGGGCCGACTCTTGCTTCTCTTCCAGGGCAAGCCGTTTGCGCTTTTGCTCGAGCCAGGCCGAGTAATTTCCTTCGAACGGCATTCCGCGGCCGTACTCCAGTTCCAGTATCCAGCTCGCCGCATTGTCGAGGAAGTAACGGTCGTGCGTCACCGCGACGATCGTCCCTTCATAGTCCTTCAAGTGTCGCTCCAGCCAGGCCACGCTCTCGGCGTCGAGATGGTTCGTCGGCTCGTCGAGCAGCAGCAGGTCCGGTTTCTCGAGCAGGATTTTGCACAGCGCCACGCGGCGCTTCTCGCCGCCGGAAAGCTTCGTGACGTCCGCGTCCCCCGGCGGCAAGTTCATCGCATCCATCGCGATCTCGATCTGCCGGTCCAGCTCCCAGGCGTTCGCCGCTTCGATCTTGTCCTGCAGCGCCGCCTGGCGGTTCATCAACTTTTCCATCGCGTCGGGATCGTCCGCCACCTCGGCATACTTGTCGCCGAGCGCCTCGAACTCATCGAGCATCGCCCGCGTCGACGCAACGGCCAACTCGATATTGCCGCGCACATCCTTGGTGGGATCAAGATGCGGCTCCTGCTCCAAGATGCCCACGGTGTAACCGGAGGTCAGCTTGGCCTCGCCTTCGAACTCCTTGTCCATCCCCGCCATGATGCGCAGCAGCGAGCTCTTGCCCGACCCATTGCGCCCCAGCACGCCAATCTTGGCGCCAGGGTAGAACGAGAGCCAAATGTCTTTGAGCACCTCGCGCTGCGCAAACTTTTTGGTAAGCCCGCTGATTTGATAAATGTATTGTTGTGACATGCGTCTCGCTAACTGAATGTTGACCCAATCGTCCTTCGGACTGGTCGCTTAAGCGACCAGTCTGCGCCAAAGTGCGGCGTGCCTATTTAATTCGCTCTCACCGAGGCCGCCGCTGTTGATACCGCTTATACGGAACTCCCTCTAGAAAGGCCTGAAGCTCCAGCGCCCTCGCCACGCCGCGATACAAATCAATGGGCGCCCGCGTGTGCGAATACGCTTCACCGGGCCTCACCAGCCCGTGACGTTCCCCCTGACCGAACGTGTAACGATACGCCAAACGGCACTGCTTCTCATTTCGAATGCACCCATCGAAATAGTCCCGATGACCTCGGTCGCTCCAAAATGGTTTATGTGGCTTCTCAAGTAGGTCGTTCGTAAGCTTAGCGACGGATCCGTGATACCGTTGCATCATCGCCCCCAGATTCTCACCAACGCGAAGGTAGCCAAGCGTGTGATAGTGATTATCGAGCAAGCTGGTGACCCAAGGAGTGAATCCAAACTCCATCGCGTTGTGCTCAAACCGATCCCAAAAAACTACCTTGGCGTCTTCACCTGCGAACGCTCGAAACCGATCGCGGCATCGCGCCGTGATGAAGTAAACCTGGTTATCGATGTACCAATGCTCAAACCGATGCCGCCCCTTGAACGACTCGACCGACGACGACGAGCTCTTACGAATCCGCTTGAACGAACTCATAAATGCAATCCCCACTCTGCTTCGGACTGGTCGCTTAAGCGACCAGTCCGCGCCACGGTTGATTCTGCCTTGGATCGACTCCCCCTACTCCCACTCAATCGTCGCCGGCGGCTTCGAACTAATGTCGTACACCACCCGATTCACGCCCTTCACTTCGTTAATCACCCGCGTCGAAATCCGCGCCAAGAGCTCGTACGGCAGGTGACTCCAATCCGCGGTCATGAAATCGTCCGTGTTCACGCATCGCACGGCTAGCGTGTCGTCGTACGTGCGGCAGTCGCCCATCACGCCTACGCTTTGCACCGGCAGCAGCACGGCGAACGCCTGCGACGTCGATCGGTACAGCCCCGCCGCTTTGATTTCGCCGACCACAATCGCGTCGGCCGCACGCAGCGTCTCGAGCCGCGGTCGCGTGACCTCGCCCAGGCATCGTACGGCAAGCCCCGGCCCCGGGAAGGGATGCCGCCACACGAGATCCTCGGGCAGCCCGAGTTGCAGCCCCAGCCGCCGCACCTCGTCTTTGAACAAGTCCCGCAGCGGCTCGATCAGCTCGAACCCCAGCTCGGCGGGAAGCCCGCCGACGTTGTGGTGCAGCTTGATCGTATCCGCCGGCCCGTCGACCGCGGCGCCGCTTTCGATCACATCGGGGTAAAGCGTACCCTGGGCCAAGAACTTGGCGCCCTTGATCTTCTTCGCCTCCGCCGCAAAGCAATCGATGAACGTGTGCCCGATGCGCCGCCGCTTCTCCTGCGGGTCGGTCACGCCCGCAAGCGCGGCGAGAAACTGGTCCTCCGCTTTCACGACGTGCAAGTCGGTCTTGAAGTGCCCCGTGAATTCGCTCACCACGCCCGCTTCTTCATCGAGCCGCAACAGGCCGTTGTCCACCAGGATGCACGAAAGCTGCGGTCCGATGGCTTGATACAGCAGCGCCGCGACGACCGACGAATCGACGCCGCCGGACAGGCCGCAAATCACCCGGTCGTCGCCCACCTCGCGGCGAATGCGCTCGATGCTCTCAGCGGCGAAGTCGCCGAGCTTCCAGCTTCCACTGGCGCCGCAAATTCCCAGCACGAAATTCCGCAGCACTTTGAAGCCTTCCGGCGTGTGCGTCACCTCGGGGTGAAACTGCACGGCGAATAGCGGCAGGCTACGATGCTTTGCCGCCGCGAACGGGCATGTCTTCGTCCGAGCCAACGGTATAAAGTCGTCCGCGATGCCCGTCACCTGGTCGCCGTGGCTCATCCACACTTGCGTCGGCGACGCGACGCCCGCCATCAGCTCGCTGGCGTCTCCGATCTCGCATTCAGCGCGACCGTACTCGCGCGCCGGCGAGCTATCGACGCGGCCGCCGAGCGCCTCGCACATGAGCTGCATGCCGTAGCAAATCCCCAATACGGGGATGCCCAGCTTGAACAACTCGGGATCGCACTTGGGGGCCCCCGCGGCGTAGACGCTCGATGGCCCCCCGCTGAGAATAAGCCCCACCGGCGCCAGCTCGCGCACGCGGTTCGCCGTGATGTCGTGCCGCACGATCTCGCAGTACACGCCTTGCTCGCGCACGCGCCGTGCGATCAGCTGTGCGTATTGCGCCCCGAAGTCGAGTACCAACACGCGCTCGGCGGCGGCGCCCGCAGGCCGATTAGTCGCTGCCATCCCTGCCATAACGAGGCTCCTCACGCCGCATGGAAAACCGGCGATTATACGGCCGATCCCGGCTGGCCGACTAGGGACCAACGCTCGGTGCGTTGCTCCATCGTATTACGACTCGTTATAGTGGAATCTTCGAGAGCGCCGTCAAGGCGGAACAAAAGCCATCCTCGGTTTCCATGCACATCCTGCTCACCAACGACGACGGCATTCACGCACCCGGCCTCAAAGCCCTGGAGCTTGAGCTGCAGAAGCTCGGTTCGGTCGATGTGATCGCCCCGCTCACCGAGCAGAGCGGCGTCGGCCACGCCGTCACCTACCTCACGCCGCTGATGGCCCGCGAGATTTATGACGGTCCGCGGCGCCGCGGTTGGGCCGTCGAGGGCAGCCCGGCGGATTGCGTCAAGCTCGCCGTCTCTGAGTTATGCCGCGAGCGCCCACAGCTGGTGGTCAGCGGGATCAACAGCGGGCAGAACGCCGGCATCAACGTCCTCTACAGCGGCACGGTCGCCGCGGCCATCGAGGGCGCCTTCTTCGGCATCACCGCCATCGCGGTTTCGCTGGAATACGACGAGCAGGCCCGCTACGACAAGGCTGCCCAGCTTGCCGTGCCGATTATCGAGCAGATTCTCGCGCAGAAGAACAGCGAGCCGCAGCTCTTCAACCTCAACATCCCGCTGGAGGCGCTCGAGCAGCCCTCCGAGGTGCACGTCGTGCCGATGTGCGTCGCGCCGTGGGGCGAGGAGTTCGAACGCCGCCACGACCCCCGCGGCCGCGCGTACTATTGGGCCACCGGCCGGGCGCCCACGCCTCCCACGCACGAGCCTACCGATCTTTCGGAGCTGCGCGCCGGGCACATCACGCTCACGCCGCTTCACTTCGACATGACCCGCCGCGACCGCCTCGCCGACATGCGCACCTGGCGCCTCGGCCCGCAACGATCACAATCCGCCGCTCGCACGGCTTAACGGAGATCGCACGATGACCAAGCTCGTCTTCCCGCTGGTGACGGTGTTCGCGCTCGCGGCGATCGGCTGCGAAGCGCCCGAGTTGTCCGACTCGTCAACGACCGCGACAAGCCCTGCCCCGCCTGCGGAGCCCGCGCCCACCATGGTCGCCGGCGTCCCAGGCGACCCGCTTCCCGACGAGGATATCCCCGTCACCGACGTGCCGCGCAAAGTTCACCCCAACGATCCCGTCAAGGGACGTCGTTCGCGACGCGCCGCGGAAGGAGGCTACTCGCTCGGCATCGGCACCACCGCGGCGGCTGGCTTCTATGCCACGCATAAACTCATCTACGATGCCATTTCCTATGCGAACGTCCTCTACAACGCGACGAACAGCAAGTGGCCGCCGTCGCACGAGGCGTTCGTGAAAGACGTCGTGCCGGGGGCTCTCAATGGGCAAGAGATGCCCAAGCTCGGTCCCGGTCGCGAGTACATCTATGTCCCCGAGATGGCCGACATCGGCCTGATGATCCGGCTCACGCCCGGCAGCCCCGATTCCAAGCTGCCGGCGCCCGAACCGGGCCAGGAGCACCTTTACGATCCCAAGGCGGTTGCCGCGACCGGAGCGACCGTGCCTGGGCTGCAGGCAGACGGATCGTTCGACGTCGACATTGCGATGTCCGCCGCGAACGCTGCGATTCAAGATCCCGAGTTCCAGCCGGAAGCCAACGTCACCGGGCCGTCCCGTGGGCCCTCGCCCATTCAGCAAGCGAACGATCCGGCCGCCGCCGCGGAGGCGACGGCGCCGCCCGCCGCTGAGGAACCAGCCGAGGAAGAGCCAATCTACAACATCCGCGAGCGGGCCGGGGCCATCGGCGGGGCGGCCGATGATCGCACGCAAGAGGCGCTCGAAGGTGGCCCTTAGGCAACGCTCGTGTTGCAATTTCGCCACACGGCGGGCAGGGAACGGGCGGTTTTGGCGGTTAGGCGGCGTTGGCGCCTGTTGTGCAATGGGTTCGCCCCGTCGCTGGCGCCTCGGCTCTATTCGCTGCGGCTGTTCGGCGGCTACCTCTTCGTGCGAAAGCCTTCCATGCCTCGCGCCTCGTCGTCATTGCTCGGTTTGCCCTCCTTCGTTTGGCGGCTGCTCCTCGCCGCGGCGATCCTTGCCGTGTTCCTATGGGAACGGGCGACCGCTCAGGAGTGCCTGTGCACGGCGCCGGCGCCGATCGCGACGCAGGTTGTGTACGTCGTCAAGCAGCCGACCCCGACCAGTTGGATCTTCCGGCCGAGCCGTTATACGCACGACCCCGCGACGGGCGCCCGCGTGGCCCAGTACGCGATGAAGCCGCCGGTCGAGCCGCTCGACGACCCGCGATTGGTGACCAGCGGTTACTCGCGCACTCGCACC
>JANOIK010000241.1:0-1572 GCA_031407585.1 Planctomycetota bacterium
CATCGAGATGCACCACTTCGGCTCGGGCATCTGCTGCCAGATGCGCTGCAGCACGGGGAGCATCTTCATGACCACGCGGCCGGCGACGATCAGCAGGTCGCACTGGCGGGGGCTGAAGCGCATCACCTCGGCGCCGAAGCGAGCGATGTCGTACCGCGACGCGGCGGTGGCCATCAGCTCGATGCCGCAGCACGCCGTGGCGAACGGCATGGGCCACAGGCTGTTCGAGCGCGCCCAATTGGCCGCTGCGTCCAGCTTGGTGAGGAACACGTTTTCGGGCAGATTGCCGGTTACCGCCATCGGAACACCCCCTTCCGCCAGGCGTAGACGTACGCGATGACCAGCGTGCCGACGAACGTGACCATCACCCCAAACACTGCGCCGCGATACTCCGGCGGGATGCCGCCGTCGTCGACGTACGCGGTCACAGCCCAGGGATAGAGGAATAGTAGTTCGACATCGAAGACCAGGAACAGGATGGCCACGAGGTAGAACCGCACGTTGAACGGCTGCCGCGCGTCGCCCACGGGGTCCATGCCCGACTCGTAGGGCATCTGCTTGACGGGCGTCTTCTTGCGCGGCCCGATGACGTGGGCCAGAATGAGCGTGGTCGCGGTGAAGCCCACCAGCACGAGGGCGTAAATCACAAGCGGCGGAATCGGAGGCATGCGGTGGGGCTCGGGGCTGGAGGCAGGGGAACACGCCTCGCGCGGAGCATCCTTGCGGGATGCCGCACGCGTCGAGTCGTCGCCGCCGGGACGGGATTATAGAGTGGGCGGGCGACGGTGAGCAAGCGACGCTTGAGTAGACTGTCCGCCGTGAGGGTGTTCGGTGAAGTCGCTGTTTTAGGGGGGCTACAATGTCTGACGCACGATCGGACGCGATTTCGTTCTTGACCAGTCTTTCCGATAAGGCGTTCGCCGAGTTCTTCTACGAAGCAGTTCGAGACCGCAACACTAGTGACATCGCCGATTGGCGCGGCCATTTTATTCTGGCTGATGCGGAGTGCGACGAAAACGACGGGGGCTGGGAAATTGATTTCATCGCTCTTGACGACCGCAGCTATGGGCCGTGGGATCGCGACGCCCCCATCTGCCAATCCGGCCGTTGCACCGACTGCGGTCACTCGGTCCGGAGTTGGGCGAAGAAGGCGGCATGCCCCGTGTGCGGCGCATCGGTAAATTGCACTTGATGGTGGTCTGTGATTAGGGGCGGTGGGTACAAACTGAACATGAGCGACCAAGAGCATTGCCCACTTTGCGGCGCGGTTCTACTGGTCGATCCCGGGGGGTTAACTTCGATCCGGCGATCGGCGGACGGCAAGCGACTAGGCGGCGACCACATCAGATTTGCCCGGTGTCTAAGCTGCGCACAAGGATTTAGGATGCAATGTGGCCGGAGGGATGAACGCCCAGGCGGCATGCAACCAAAATGGGAACCTTGGCCAATGCCCCGCGACGACCAGCACAGCTCCGACGCGAACGCAAACGACGTGCGGAAGCCCCCTGCCTGACACGTTCGCCCTGCCGCCGCGCGACCCAACGCCGAGCGGAGCGGCTATAGTGAAGCTAT
>JANOIK010000254.1:0-2906 GCA_031407585.1 Planctomycetota bacterium
TCCGTGAAGAACGACTGCTCGAGCGGCGTCAGCGAGTCGTCGGGGAAAACGACGTCGATGTCGAAGTCATTATCCACCGGGACAGGGAACGTCTGCTGGAAGCCCGCGGGAACGACCTCGCGCACGATGTAGGTTCCGGCCATCAAGCCCGTGAACGAGTACGCCCCCGCCTCATTCTCCGTCGTGGCGGGATTGTCGGCCGCGGTGACCGTGCTTGGCTCGCCGGGATCGAACTCGCCGTTGCCGTCGGCGTCCAGGTAGATGGTCACGCCGGCAAGGCCCGCGTCCTGAGGGTCGCGTAGGCCGTTGCCGTTGACGTCGATCCACTTCACCCCATGAATCTCGCCCCCCGCGGTCGCCGCAGCGGGGATTTCCTCCGCGATTGCCGCGAGGCCGAGCGCCTGCTGAAAATCGGCAGCGAGCATCCAACGGCGCTCGAGCGATTCGAATTTCAGTCGCCTGGCGCGGGGACGTCGCGATGCCTGTCGCGAGGCGCGCGGAGCGTCCCGCAAACGGTCAATCCAAGGCATCGAGAACTCCCTTCCCCCACTCGTCGGCGATCGTGGCCAGGCGCAAGAAACCGCCCGGCGCGCTCGCGGGCCCCCTATGCCTGTGATAAACGCCAGGGCCGAGAAAAGCAAGGAAAGATGGGGCGTGCGCGCGTCCAGTTGCCGCGGAATCGCGGGCGTTTTCGACATGCCCGCTGGGGGAACGCCGCGATTCAGGTTGAATTCGAGAGTCTCTTAAAGCGCTCACAGAGTCAGGCGTGACCCCGCTGTCGTCGAAGCAGCCCTCGATTATGCTGAGCGTCCTGTGAAAGTGGCGCCCAAGCCCACGCCGTGGCGGGGCCTGTCGATCGTTAGCAGAGTGGAGTAAGCGCGATGGCCAAAAAAACCGTCGAGAAGTCGGCGAAGGTCGCCAAAAAGGTTGTTAAGGGGGTCGCGGCGAAGCCGGCCAAGGCCGTTCCTAAAAAGGGCAAGATAGCCCCGAAGGCGCCGGCCCGCAAAGGCGCCGCGCCCAAGCTCCTCTCCGGCGGCAATCCCCAGATCGCCAAGGCCTACGGCGACGCCACCGTCCAGGCCTACATCGCGGCTATGCCCGGCTGGAAGAGCGACGTCGGCCGGCGACTCGACGCGATCATCGAGCGTGCCGTGCCCAGCGTGTACAAAGCCGTCAAATGGAACTCGCCGTTCTACGGCATCGAGGGCGAAGGCTGGTTCCTTGGCATTCACTGCTTCACAAAGTACATCAAGGTGGCGTTCTTCCGCGGCGCCTCGCTGAGGCCCCTCCCGCCCGGCAAGTCGAAGCAGAAGGAAGTGCGTTATCTCGACATCCGCGAGGACGACGAACTCGACGAAGCTCAGCTCGCCGCGTGGGTGAAGCAAGCCAGCAAACTGCCGGGCGAACGGATGTGAGCGGTCGATACTTGAAGGAAGGCGTGTTTATGCTAGCTGCTGCGCAGTACTTTAATCGTGCTGGATGGGCCATGGTAAACGCTGCCAATGAGAAACTTCCATTGAGCGTCAAGAGTCACCTTATCGCCATCGCCGTGCATGCCTGCCAATCATTACGAGAAGTACTTGATCAAACTGTAATCGACAATCCGGGGGATGTTGCCTTAGGGGGGGCGGTTAAGAGGCTGCCGCATATCGAACTGCTCGAGAATGTTCGCAACATGGACCTTCATGGTTGGCCCTTGCCCATTTGTGACCCAAATATCCACCTTGTTGAAATGGTGTCAAAGCCCGGCAAGCCGATCACCGTAACTTCGTCACACGGAACTGGAGTTGCCCT
The DNA here is from genome assembly GCA_031407585.1 of Planctomycetota bacterium. Lineage (GTDB taxonomy): Bacteria > Planctomycetota > Planctomycetia > Pirellulales > Lacipirellulaceae > Lacipirellula. Next base: position 1,795 of record JANOIK010000254.1, read on the forward strand.
AACAATTTCAGGGGGTGCCCCTAAGGCACGCACCGCCAATAGAAAGCACGGGAAGGTCAAATTCGGTGGAGCTACCGTTTCGTATAGTTGTGACCATGGCAGGTTGATTGCATATGACTTTAGCACGGGCAAATCTCACGTACTTCTCGCAGTAGTAGAAGCTTTTCTAAGAGCTTGCGATTCCATCATTAACAATCAAGCACCTCCACAAAGTGAGGATGGTTCAATGGCCACGAGGAAGAAGAGTAGCCCCAAGAAAAAACCAGGGAAAAAATCGTCTTCTCAGAAAACTGATGCGACGGCAGCCGCGGTGAACGATTGGCGCGGGAATGTGCTTGCCAGGATCCGGAAGGTCATCAAGCAGGCCGACCCCGATGTGGTCGAGGAAGTGAAATGGCGAAAGCCCTCCAACCCGGCGGGCGTGCCGACATGGTCGCACGACGGCATCCTCTGCACCGGCGAGACTTACAAAGACAAGGTGAAGATCACCTTCGCCAAGGGGGCGTCGCTGGTAGACCCCGCGGGCTTGTTCAACGCCAGTCTCGATGGCAATGCGCGGCGCGCGATCGACACTCACGAGGGCGACAAGATCGACGAGAAGGCGCTGAAGGCGCTCATTCACGCCGCCGTGGCGCTGAACACCGCGGGGCCGGCGACCAAACGCCCGGCCAGTTCGCCGAAGAAGCCCAAGCGCGCTCCGAAGCGCACTTAAGGGCGGCCGACAAGACAAAAGCGACGCCGACGGGGCTCGAACCCGCAACCTCCGGATCGACAGTCCCAAAGAGCATTTTCTACGCTTTGACGATGCTTCACAAGAGCCCTGTTTTCTAGGGTCTCTTGCATTGCCCATGCTTTGACAATGGGTCCCCCAAATGCAGATTTTCCGAATTAGTGGGGGGAATTTTTGAAGCCACTTGCGCGCGATTCTGGACATCGCTCCGAGGTCGAAATTCCCGTTTTCAAAAGTGTCCAGCAAGGTCTTCGCGAGCCCCTTCGAGCACCGTTGGCGGCGCGATCAAAGGCGCCAGGATGGTCGCGGGGCAGACGCTGAGCGTGACGTAACCCCGCGTCGCACAGCGTGCTGACGGGCGGCCGGCGGCGGCCTCCAGACC
>JANOIK010000319.1:0-3332 GCA_031407585.1 Planctomycetota bacterium
GGCCCGTTAGGTGAGTAGGAACGACGCGGCGGGACGATGATTGCTGGTAGAGCAGCCGCCAGATGCAGGGGCGCTCGCACTGCGTGGTTCACCCTTGACCGTGCCAAGTGCGATTGCGACCATCCGCGCCCCGCAACTGTCGTACGTTCGCTCTAACCCCCGCTTGACCCGATGAATGCTTACCGCCCTCGGTTTGTTTCGTGCGCCCTGCTCGTTTCCGTCGGCGTGCTTTCGCCGCTGGGGTGCCGGTCTCCCTACTACGCTGATCGCGGCGCCGGCGTCGGCGCACTTGGCGGCGCAGGCGTGGGGGCGCTAGTAGGCAACGCCGTTGGCAACACCGCCGGCGGAGCTCTCATCGGCGCGGGCGTCGGCGCCCTCAGCGGCGCGGCGGTGGGCGGCGCTATCGATGACGTGCAGGCGCAGAATCGCGCGGAGCTCGCGGCGGTGATGGGTCGCCAGGTGCAGCCAGGCGCGGCTACGATCGAAGAAGTCGTGGCGATGAGCCAGCAGCATGTCGACCCTCGCTTGATCCAGAATTACGTGCGCACCTCGGGCATGTCGCGGCCGCTCTCTGCCGCCGACGTCATCTATCTGCACAATGCCGGCGTGGCGACCGACGTGATTCAGACCATGCAGGCGCCGCCCGTACCGCAAGCGACGGGGCCGATGATCGCCCAGGGCCCGCCGGTGATTGTCGAGGAGCACTACTACGATCCGTTCTACGGCCCTCACTATGGGTACTATCATGGGCCGCACTACCGCCACTGCGGCCCGCCGGGCCCGCGCGTGAGTTGGGGCGTGAGCGTCGTGCGGTAGGCGCGGGTGCGCGGCACGATTGGGGCAAACCAATCTCTTGCATGCCGCTCGCGGGCGTCTATCCTCGGGGCATGGCAAAACGCGCCCCCAAACGTACGATCCCACGCGTCAGCGCCCTTGGCCTCGAAGACCGGATTCACGTCTTCCGAGGCCAACGTGTCATGTTGGATTCGGACCTTGCCGCTCTGTACGGCGTGCTAACAAAGCGTTTAAACGAGCAAGTATCTAGAAATCTCGAGCGGTTTCCCGAGGACTTTACGTTTCTCCTTACGGCGCAGGAGGTTAGTGACTTGAAGTCGCAAATTGCGACCTCAAGTTCAGCTCACGGCGGCCGCCGCAGCCGACCCAGGGCATTTACTGAGCAGGGCGTCGCGATGCTCTCGAGCGTGTTGAGCTCGCCGACCGCGATCGACGTGAATATCGCCATCATGCGCACTTTCGTCCGAGTGCGCCGGCTTATGGCGACGCCGGGCGAACTGGTCGAGCAACTCACGAAGCTTGCGGAAACGGTAAAACTTCACGACCACCAAATCCGCGCGATCGCCGATGTGCTCGAGCGGATGGTCGCGCAGCCTGCGGCCCCAAAGCGGCAAATCGGATTTCACTCGGACGGCTCCGCCAGGTAGGATTCGCCATGCGCGCTGAAATTATCGCCATCGGCGACGAACTGACGACCGGCCAGCGGCTCGACACAAACAGCCAATGGCTCGCCGAGCGGCTGACGGAGTGCGGCCTCGAGGTCGCATTTCATACGACGATCGGCGACAACTTGACCGACAATGTGGCGGCGCTGCAGAACGCCGTGCGGCGCGTCGAGGTCGTGGTCATTACGGGTGGGCTTGGGCCTACGGCCGACGACCTGACGCGTGAAGCGCTCGCCGCCGCCGCGGGCGTGGGGCTCGTTCGGGACGAACCCTCGCTGGAGCACATTCGCGGCCTGTTCGAGCGGCGCGGGCGACAGATGCCGGAACGGAATGCCGTGCAGGCCGACTTCCCGCTCGGCGCCGCGCCCATTTCCAACGAGTTTGGCACGGCGCCGGGAATCGACTTGCGATTCGAACCCGCCAGCGGCCCCGCGTGCGCGGTGTTCACGCTGCCCGGCGTGCCGGCGGAGATGAAGCCGATGTGGGTCGCCTACGTGGCGCCGGCGATCGAATTGCTGCGCGGGCCGGCGCGCGTGATCCGCCATCGCAACATCAGGTGCTTCGGCGTCGGTGAGAGCCAGCTCGAAGCCATGCTGCCCGACCTCATTCGCCGAGGGCGCGAGCCGGTCGTGGGCATCACGGTCAGCGACGCCACGATCACGCTTCGCATCACCGCGGCGGGCGACGACGACGCGGCATGCCGCGCGGCCATCGAACCGACCGTGGCGATTATTCGCGAGAAGCTGGGGACGCTCGTTTTTGGCGAAGCCGACGACGAGTTGGAGCACGTCGTTGCAGCGCTCTTGCGCGAGCAGGGCAAGACGCTCGCCGTAGCCGAGTGGGCGACCGGAGGACTTGTGGCGAGTTGGCTGCACGAGGCGGCGCTCGGGAACGACTCGGCACTCGCCACAGGTATCACCGCAAGCAACTTGGCGCAACTGCAAAAGGCCCTGGCTCTCTCCGAGCCGGAGGCGGCAACGCTCGCCGCGTCCGCGCCGCACGACTCGACCGTCGCGACGATCGCCGCGGAAGCCGTGCGCCGTTTGGCCGGCGCTGACATCGGCCTCGGCATCGCGGCGTTTCCGCCCGACGTCGACTCTGCCGACGCGCGGCTCTGCGTCTCCGTCGCCACGAGCGAACGCACGCGGCGGACCCGGTTCGGTTGTGCCACGCACCCGGCCATTCGACGGGCGCGAACGGCGAAGCAGGCGCTCAACTTTCTCCGGCTTGTCCTCGCGGGGCATGAGACGGGCGACTCCTGAAGCCGCCCTCCGCGGCGTATACTTATCCCATGCACCGACTCCGCCTCGCCGCCGTCGCCGTCAATCAGACACCACTCGCGTGGGAGGGCAACCGCGACCGACTGCTCGCGGGAATCGCCGCCGCCCGCGATGCGGAAGCGTCGATCCTCTGTCTGCCTGAGCTCGCCATCAGCGGCTACGGCTGCGAGGACCAGTATTTCTCCGCGGGCGTGCAGCAAACTTCCCTCGACATGCTGGGCGAGCTCGTGCCCGCCACGCACGGCATGATCGTGTGCGTCGGCCTGCCGGTGGTCGTGGGTCGCAGCTTGTACAACGGCGCCGCGGTGATGTGCGACTGCGAGTTGCTCGGCATCGTGCTCAAGCAACACCTCGCGGGCGACGGCCTGCACTACGAACCGCGGTGGTTCCGCCCCTGGCTCGCCGGCGACGTGCGGTGGATCGAAGTCGGCGACGACACGGTCCCGGTCGGCGACCTGGTGTTCGACGTCGGCCCAGTCGGCGGCGCCACGGTGCGCATCGGCGTCGAAATCTGCCGCGACGCTTGGGTGCCCGATCGACCCGGCGCGCGGCTCGCCGCCGCGGGAGTCGACGTGATTCTCAACCCCACGGC
>JANOIK010000396.1:0-3025 GCA_031407585.1 Planctomycetota bacterium
AGCGCCGCGTTGGACGGCGGCAGGCGGCGGATCGTCCGCTCGACGGTTCGCAGCCGCCGCTTCGCGTCGCCGTACGACTCCCACTCCGACACGTTGAGGTACTGCTCGAGTTTTTTCGCGAGCAGTTCGTCGCGATCCGGACCCTCGCTGCGGCGCTGCTCCTCGGCGGTCATCCGCTTGATGCCGGCCTCTTCGAGCGCCTCCATCTCTTCGCGGATGCGCTCCACGTCCTGCTCAAGCGCCTTGCGCCGCTCGCGATCCTCGGGCGGCGACATGTCCCACAGGCTGTTGAACGCCGGGTCGCGCCGTTTCGGCAGGGCGTAGGGCGTGACGTCCGCGAAGAACGCGACCATGCCGTAGTAGTCGGCCTGCGGGATGGGGTCGATCTTGTGGTCGTGGCAGCGAGCGCAGCCGACTGTGAGGCCGAGCATGACCTGGCTGGTGGTCGACGCGATGTCGTCCCACTCGTCGTAGCGCGCCTGCAGCGGGTCGGCCGGCTCGTCGTCCCAAAGCCCCAGCCGGTAGTAACCGGTGGCGATGATCGTGTCCTCAGTGACCTCGTCGAGCTCGTCGCCGGCGAGCTGCTCGCGGAGGAACTGGTCGTACGGCTTGTCGTCGTTCAGCGAGCGGATCACGTAATCGCGGAACTTCCAGGCGTTGGGCTTCAGGCCATCGCGCTCGAAACTGTTGGTTTCGGCGAAACGCACCAGATCGAGCCAGTGCCGGGCCCAACGCTCTCCGTAGCGGGGCGAGGCGAGCAGTTTCGCGACCAGCCGCGGCCAGGCGTCGGGCGATTCGTCCGCGAGGAATGCTTCGAGCTGCTCACCCGTGGGCGGCAGGCCGGTGAGATCGAAGTAGGCCCGGCGGGCGAGCGTGCGCCGATCGGCTGGCGCGGCGGGGGCCAGGCCCGCACCTTCGAGGCCGCTAAGAATGAATGCGTCGATAGGATTCCGCATCCACTCGGCGCGAGTCACCTTCGGCGGATCTCGCCGTTCGGGCCGGACGAACGCCCAGTGCTTTTCGTACTTGGCGCCGGCGGTGATCCAGGCTTCGAGTGCGGCGATCTCGTCGGCGGTCAGCGGCTTGCCCTCGGGCGGCATCCGCACCGCGTCGTCCGTTGACGCCACGCGCGCGAGCAACTCGCTCTGGCCCGCATCGCCCGGAACAAGCGCACGCAACCCAGAATCCAGCTCCGCGAGCGCCGCATCCTGCTCGTGCAGCCGCAGCCCACCTTCGCTGGCCGTGGGCCCGTGGCATGCAAAGCACTTGCGAGCCAGCAGCGGCTTCACATCCCGCGCAAACCGCACTTCATGCTCGGCAGCCCCCGCCGCTTGCGGTTTAGCCCCCAACATCGCCAGCAGGCAAACGGCGAGCCCGACGCGCACGCAGCGCCGCGCCGTCGCTCGCGAGATGTGAATGCGTGCCGGCATGGGACCACTGGCGGCGCGAGGAGGGAGAAAAGCCAACCCCCAGTTTACCCGCCCGCGGCCTCGCCGTCAGGCTTCGTCTCGACGCCGCGGAGCTCGAAATCGTCCCAGTTTCCGTTGTCGTCGAACGTGCCCAGGCCAACGCGGCCCCACTTGAACTTCGTGTCCTTGGCCGCCATGAACGGTTCGTCCATGTCGTTGAAGTAGACTTCGATCGTGCCGTCATCAACTTTGCGCACGACTTTTACGTTTTGCCAGCCGTCGGTCCACGGCGTGCCCGAGGCCGTTTTCACCGTGATCGGGGTGCGGGCGGCGTCGTCGACGATAAAAATCTGGCACGCGTTCGGGTCGGAGAGGGCGCCGAAGTGCACGTAATAAAAGTGCGTCGGGTCCTGGTAGCAGAACACGATGCACATGTCGCGGTGCGGCCCCGCGGTGGGGTTGGTGCTCTGCACTTTGGCGGTGATCTCGAAATCGCCGACCGTCGCGTCCTTCAGCATGGCAATGTTCGGCGGGCTGCGAAACTTCGGCTGGAACTTGCTCGTGCCGAGCGCCCGCAGTGCGTGCGTCGTCTCGCCGGCGGCGTTTTTCACCTCGGTGATCTCGAAGGACTTCGCGTCGAACGGCTCCCAACTGTCCATGCCGTTCTCGAAGTCGTCGGCATAGACGACGGGCATCGCGTCCTGAGCCGAAGCCGGCGCCCCTGCAATGACCAAACTTGCCAATCCCAAACACGCCAAGAATGCCGCGCGCATACGCACCTCGAGAAGTGAGCAATGAGAACCTGCCCTCAGTCTAGCGGAGCCGCTTGTAGGTTGCGAGCAGTGCTCCACAGCGGTTGTGCCTAAGAGTGTGGGGTGGCCGGCGGGGAGTTAATTCCTCAGGACCGGCAGCCAGATCGTGGCTATATACATGCATCCCCACGCGCCAATCGCGATTGCCCAACCGGCCGACCGTCGAGGCTGGCGGGTGAGGGCATAAAGACCCAGGAAAACCCCAAAAGGACAGATCAACGACGCGACCTGCAGCCACGGGTAAGTTTGTGGCAACAGGCTTGTCACGGTAATGGCGGCCATCCCAGTGGCGCTAATGGCGAGTGCGACGTTCCCAAAGCGGTTGCATTCCACACCGGCCATTCTACTGCGCCCCACCTGTTTCTCGGCGCGAGGGCCATGCTGTCCCGCATGTCCCGGATTCCACACTCTTAGGACACCTCTTCTAATGCGCTGCGGCGACGGCGTGCTGCCCTTTGGACGTTGCCCCGTTCGCCGCGTGCTTCGCCTGACGTTCTTTCCAGACTTCCTCAATGACTTCGGCGCCCACCAATCCGTACAACCGCGGGCGCGGCGTGACGAGCGTTGTGTCGACGTCTTCGTAGCTAAGCGTCGGATTTCCTGCGGCGTCGAACTCGGCGATCGTCGATTTCAGGAAGCGGTCGTTCCGCTTATTGAACACGTCGATCCACTCGCCCGCCAAGCGACGCCGCTCCTGGGGCGAGGCCGTCGCGTCGATGCCGGGCATTTCGAACTCGGGCTTGTAGTGGGCGCCGCGAGATTCGTCGCGGGCCAGCGCCCCGGCGAGGATCGCCTTGGCGATGG
>JANOIK010000401.1:0-3958 GCA_031407585.1 Planctomycetota bacterium
TGTGCGACGGCCCCAGTGGCTTGCCCTCACACTGCCCCAAGCCACAAATCGCCTCAAGCAGCTCGCCTTTTGGATACATCTCCGCGAACGTCCGCGCGCACGAGAGGTAGCCTCGGCGATGGGCGCCCAGCTTTTCTTTCAATTTGTCGCCGTTGCCGTAAGGAACTCTTTTCTTATCCTCCCCTTCGCTCGCCGCAAGAACTCGGCGTCCCAGCCGGTGAAACGCCCTCAGCCGCGCGTTCACGGGAGGCTCAGCGGTCGCAGCCATCAGTTTCAGTCCTCATGATGAGCGGGGAAAAAGACCAATTCAACCACGCCGTCGGCGGACTCGCGAGGGCTTCGCGCCGCGAACTTGCGCTAACTTGGCCTGTGCTTGCCGTTTGCCGAGGCCGCGCAGCGCGATGAGCGCCGCCAGCTGCGCTTGACGCGGCCGCGACTTGCCCCATTCCCAGTTGTATATAGTCAGCGACGAGACGCCCACGAGCCGGCCGTAATCGGCGGCGGACAAGCCTGTTCGCGTTCGTTGAGCTCTTACCGATCTCGCCGAAAAGCGAGCGCCGCCGTTCTCGTCCGCCGTCGCCCCGTTCTCTGACGCCACGTGTTGCTGCACCCCGAGGACGCGCAGTTTCTTTTCGACGGCTTGGAGCTGCCGCTTGAGCTGGGCAATTTCCCGCCGGTGCTGAGCGGCCGCCCGCGCCGCGGGGCCAGCGAGTGACTTTGCTTCTTTGCGGGCGAGACGTCGGACCTCGTCTTGGAATGCCGCGGCAAACTTCGCCATGAACGCCTCTTTCTGCCTATCGTAGGGTGCCAACATGACCTCTGCCGATGATAACTCGCGCCAGTGCCCAATGCGATTACAGGGTCCGCGACATCTCATTCACACCGCCCGGCCCAGGCGCCCAACTCGATCCGCCGCTCCAGCGATAGCAGGCCAGACGGCCCTTTGCAGTAGACTGGCGATTCAGGCCAGTCCCCCCCAAAAACGTCATTCGCCACGGAAGGCGCGATGTCGAACCCTCCGAAATCTTTGAACGCGTTGTTCGACAGCGGGTGTGTGTGCGAGGCCCTCGGCTCGCCGCTCGCCACGCGCGCCCGACCCGCAAGGGCCCGCTGCCCGATCTGTCGCCACGGGATCATGGATGTCTTCGAGACGCTCGAGGGTGGCGGGTGGTTCCATTGCCGAAAGTGCGGCCAGAACGGCGACATGGTCGAGTTGGTCCAGCGAGTCCGCAATCTAAGTGCCCGCGCCGCCATCGTCTGGCTGTCACTCACTTTTCCGGGGCGCATGATCCGACCTGCGGAGATTGAACGGCACCTGGAGACCCATGTCGCAATCCGCCAACGCACCGCGAAGTTGTGGCACAGCGCGGCCGACAATCTCACCTGCCGCCGCTGGTGGGGCAGCAGCGTGTTAGAACGGTGCTCGTTTCCGGCCGCAGTGCCCTTCGAACGCCTGCTCGCGGGCCCGGGCGGCGTCATGGGCATCGCCGACGCGACTGACGTGGAACGCTGCTTCTCGCCCACCGTCATGATCGACCAGGACAGGCTCGGCCATCGCACCAACTTGTCCGGCCACGCGGTGTTTCGCGGTCGCGGCTGGCGCGACGTGCTCGTCATTCCTTATTACGACCTCCCGTGGCGGATCAGCGGGTTCAAGGTTGTGGGTCGCGTGGGAGATCCCCAACACGATGACATCTTCAAAGTCGTCGCCCGCGGTTTTCGGGGGAATCAGCACATGCGGGTGATCCAGGAGGCCGGCTTGGCCTTGCACCCCGGCGTCCCCGAGGCGGCCAAACGCTACGATCGCACGCTCGTCGCGCTGGACGACGCCGTGCTGGCGGCCGGCTTGCAGATGCGCAACTTTGAGTACTCGACGATACCGTTGCCGGTCATCGCATGGCACGATTCGCTCGACAATCCGACCGCCAGACCACAGTCACCGCGCATCCGCACGAGCGGCGCCTGGGCAATGGTAAGCCACTTCGAGCTCGTGTTCTGGATGCCCCAATTCCGGTTCGCCGCTCTGTTGCAGGCGATGGCGCGTGGCGCACGTATTGCCACGATCGGATCGGAGCGCGATTCGTCGCAGTCCCTGCGGGAGTTTTTGCGCTGGCAGGAGCCCCGTGTTTTCATACGTCGCGTGCTTCACGAAGCGCGCCCCTGGTACGAGGTGCTCGGTGAGCATCTCGCCTCGATTCCCGGCACCGAGGTTGAGCAGTTGTATCGCCGTTTGACGGTGGAGGGCCTGGATCCCGAGTGGGTGTTTTCCCAGTGCGCTGGCGCGGGGGGCGCTCGGTTGGCCGCCGCCCGCGCCAAGATCAGCTCGCGTACGGCCCAATTTGATCGCGGCATGATTTTGGAGCGTGACGGCGCATGGTTCTTCAAGCAGGGATCCGGCCCAGAAATACTCCTCAGCAATGCCATCGTCCGCTTGGACTCTTTGACCAACGTCAAGCGCAGCGGTCAGACGTTTGTCCGGGGGCGCATCTTGAGGGAGAGCGGCGACATTCCCTTTTTTGAGCCGCTTGATCGACTCGAAAAGCACGCCGATCGCTGGCTGCAGGCCCAAGTGCACGAACACAGCGGCGGCGAGATTCGGTGTGACCGCCGCTTAGCACGCCGCCTGTTCGATGTCGCGGTACGCTTCCAGGAGCCGAAGTTTGAGACGAGCCACGAGCGGCTCGGCTGGGATCCGGAAAAGTATCAATTCGTCCTGCCAGGTTATGTCACGCCGAGTTACGGCCAGCCGACGTCGATCAACAACGTGCCATTTCTGGGGGCGGCGCCGCGGCGCGTCCCGGACCTTCCGCGGATTCTACTGCCCACGGACATCGAGGCGGTGGCGGACGATTGCTATGTCAACCGGTTATTCTGGGCGGCGTCCGCAGCGCTGATCGCCAACGTCCTGGCCCCGCAATGGCATCATGACTCGCTTGGCGTGGCTTTGGTTGGCGCCGGCGCCCAAACGGTGGGGCGGGAAGTGGCAGCCGCCATGTGCTGTGCGTCAGTCGCCGTCCGCACCCCTCGCGACGTCCGCGTTTGTTGGGAGGAGGAAGGCGCGCATGATTGGCCCTTATTCGTTGAACGCGCTGGACGGCTCCCGCGGGCGTCTCGCGAGGAGTTTTGGCGGGGCGAGTCCGATGGGCCTCGCAACCTCATCGTGTCGACCGATTGGGGAGAGAGCCGGGCCCTGCTGCTGCGCAGCGGCTGGATCGTCGTCGAGGGATCGGAACCGGCGCAGTTGACCGACTGCCAGCGGAAGTTTGCGGAGTTGCTGCTGCCTGCCTACTTGCACGATCTGCACCACGGGGAACAGTTAATTTTGGAGGGACGACGACTGCGGCGGCGCTTGCGCTGTCCGCCGCAGTCACTGTGGATCGACATGGTCATGCGGGATTTGGGGCAGTTTGGAGCGCGGATCGCGCAATGCGGCCTGAACGTCACGGGAACGGCCCGACGCTGCATCGTCGGTCCAGACATGGCCCGGGCGCTGGCCGAGCTGCTTGGGCGCGGCCTGGACAGGGGCGATTTGAAGCTTGTGAAACCGCCCGCGCCGCGCGACCCGCGTCGGCTCATGCTGATCCAAGAATCAGCCGACAGAATCTACCTCTCTGACCAAGTGTTGGCCGTATTGCTCCAGCGAACAGGCGTCCCGGCGCAGGCGAAGGCCATTATGAGCGCAGCACTCCAACACAGAAACGTGGGCATTGAAGTTAGGCGTGACGGACTGGTAGTCTCGCCCAAGTTGCTGTTCTCCCGGCAAACAAGCCCCTGGTTGGTGCGATGGGGGTTTACGGCCGCGTGAAAAAGCGCTGCACCCAGCGCGCTGCGGCGTTAATCTCGTCGATGATTTGACCCATTGCCTTGGGCACGGTGATTATTTTCCGCGCCTTCTCGCTTGTTGTCCCGTCGTCCTCGGCCACGATCTCCTCAAAATTGGCGATGAGGACGGCCGAAC
>JANOIK010000424.1:0-2836 GCA_031407585.1 Planctomycetota bacterium
GAGAGTAAATGTGACGCGTGTACGCGCTTCAACCCCCTCCCCAGCCCTCCCCTCAAGGGGGAGGGAGCCGGAAGATTTAGGATTGAGTCGCCGCGATGCGAAGGGTCCGCCCGTAGCGGAGCGCGGCATCGCAAGCCATCGGCTGCAGCACTTCGCCGCTTCGTGGCTCAGTTCAACTCCACGGTGAAAACCAAGACGCAAAGCAAAACGCGCTTAGTGCGGGAATGCCGGTCGCCGCGACGATCGCGATTCCCACGAAGCTGATTGCGAAGGAGCGCGCTCGAAACGAGGGAACGCGAATTTGCTCCAGAGCATCGCTCCGCTTCCATCGCAGCAGCGCCAACTTCATCGCGGCCAGACACCACGCGACGCTGAGCAGCGTCGGCGGATCCTGAACATAATCCCGCAACGTCCACAGAAATACGGTCCAATTCGACTGCGATAAAGCATTGGCCGTCCCAGAAACGAAACTAAAACTTGCGATCGCCAATTCGATGGGGAAGGCGATTGCGCCAAGCACAGCCATGCTGACGATGAGATTGCTGTGGTGCAGAGGCCTCCGGCACGCAACAGCCGGCTCCTCCGCATCACTTGTCATCGTCGTCAAAACATAAGCGGCGACTGTCACCGCCGCGACGGCGATCACCGCAGCCAGCAGCCAATCCGCGGGCGTTGCCTGCATTCCGGCGTCGGCCAGATCGGGCGAGACATGCGGAAGCGCTCGAAAATAATACCAGAGATCGAATGCCACCACGCATCCCTGGCAAACGATTAACGCCGCCGATAAAGCAACAAGGTGGGATTTCGTACGGGACCGGCTAATGGCGAGAAGCAGAAAGACGCTGATGAGCACCGCGGCGGTTGCTCCGCACGCTAGCCAGAAGAATTGATAGCCCTCCGCGGCATGGTCGGGATAGGCGCCAACGCGCTGAAATCTGAGGGGATGGCCTCGTTCAATTCCTTCGACCGAATTGTGAACATAACTGTGAATTTCGCCCCGCAGATGTAACGAGGTTAAGGCGAGAAACAGGCCGACGATCAACACGAGCCGGACCCGGCGGCGGCCTGGCCGGACGGTCCGATCGGCCGCACTCAATCTGGAGATGCTGACGCACAGCACGAGCACGCTGGTGACGACGAACAGCACATCGACAGGATCACTCCAAACAAACGATTCGACGTTGGAATCTCGCAGCCAGCGATTGATCTGCAACGCGAAAACTTTCTCGACGACTCCCGCAGTGAGCGCAATCGCCGTAGTCGCTCGCCAGGCCGCCGAAATCTTGCCCGATCGAGTTTGCCACAGGCCCCGCGAATGAAGGAGAGCATAAATCTCCTGGCAGAGGCCCACGACCATCGCCGTCGCGACGGCCACCTGCAATGCTCCGTAGACCCAGGCGCCCGTCGCCATTCCGACCGCGAGACATGCGGTTGCTGCGAGTAACTCTCGCAGACTCACTCGAAATCGGCGCGATTGCTGGGTTTCGGTCATCGCCAATTTCAGTGGCTTGTATTGCCGCTACGCGGCTTCCGATTCTTTCGTTGCCGCGGGTGGCCCAGGTTGCCGTCCGCGGCTACCTGGGCGGCGCAGCCGCGGGAGGTTCTCCCGCACGTAGTCCAACCTCTTGTCGCTCACGCGACCCCGGTAGGCGAGGACGCCAACCGGGGCCACCCCCAAGCGTCGCAACGTCATTCGAGGGCCGCGGCTTCGCGTAGGGCTTCGCACGCGTGCTCCACATCCTGCCGCGTCACGTCGAGGTGCGTTACCGCGCGTACCTTTTGCCGGGCGAATGCCATCATCAGCACGCCGCGGTCCTTGAGTTCGGCACATAGCTCTGCCGCGGTCCCCCACTCGGCCGATACGCGGAAGATGACAATGTTCGTGTCCACATAGGGCGGGTCGAGCGTTAGCACGTCCGTGTCGCGGACCGCGGCGGCGATCAGCTTCGCGTTCGCGTGGTCCTCGGCCATGCGATCGATGTGATGGTCCAGCGCATACAGCGCTCCCGCCGCGAGGATGCCGACCTGCCGCATCCCTCCGCCGAGCGCCTTGCGGTGGCGACGCGCGCGCACGATCGCCTCCTCGCTGCCGACGATGGCCGAGCCGACCGGCGCGCCGAGGCCCTTGCTGAAGCAGACGCTCACGGTGTCGAAGTGCGCCGCCCAGCGATCGGCCGAGATGCCGGTCGCCACCACGGCGTTGAACAGCCGGGCGCCGTCGAGATGCCGCTTCAGCCCCTCGGCCGCGGCCCACGCGCACACCTCGGTCAGCCCGTCGTACGGCAGCACCCGCCCGGCGCCGCGATTGTGCGTGTTCTCCAAGCACAGCAGCCGAGTGAGCGGGTAGTGAACATTGTCGCGGCGAATCTGGTCTTCCAGGTCGTCGACCGTGAGCACGCCGTCTTCGGTTTCCACCGGATGGGCGGCGATGCCAAAGAGCTGGGCGTAGGCGCCCTGCTCGTAGCGGATGATGTGGCAGCCGGCGTCGCACAGGAATTCGTCGCCTCCCTGGCAATGCAGGCGGACGCCGATCTGGTTGCCCATCGTGCCGGAGGGCACGAACAGGGCCGCCGGCTTGCCGAGCAAGTCCGCGATGCGGCGTTCAAGTGCGAGGACGGTGGGATCCTCGCCGAAGACATCGTCGCCGACCTCGGCCGCGGCCATGGCGGCCCGCATGGCGGGCTTGGGTCGGGTGACGGTGTCGCTGCGAAGGTCGATCATGGGGAAGGCTGGAGACTGGAGGCTGGAGACTGTAGGTTAAGAACCTCCGCTGCCCTCCTCGCCCGGGTGGGAGCCGGAAGATTCAACTTCGCTTCACGAACATCTTAGCGTTATC
>JANOIK010000425.1:0-4832 GCA_031407585.1 Planctomycetota bacterium
CCTGGGCGTATGTCGGCGAGCCGCTGGCCAACACGGCCGCGACAAAGAGCACGGCGGCGGACATCAGCGGGGAAAGTAGCTTGGCGATCATAGCGGGTCCAGGGTTCGGCGAATTCTACCTGAACGCCAAGAGGCCGGGGAAGGTTTCGACGATGGTGAGAATTGTTGGGACGGATTCACGTGGCGCCAGGGCGTCGAGCGAGGCGCTTGCGGAGGACGGACGAAGCTGGCAGCTTCGTCTACGGGTCGGTCACGCCAGTTCGCCCGCGCTTTGCATGAAATGCTCGCGCCAGCTTGCCGAGAGCTGTGGCAGGTAGGCGAGGTGCTTGGCGGCGGCGGCGTTGTGCTTGTCGCGGTACATGCAGTCGTTCGCACGGGCGACGGTCCACTCGGGGCACAGGCGCTCTACCAGCGCGAGCGTCATCCCCGCGGCGACGGTTCCCGGGGCGAGCACGCGGAAGTACCAGCCAGTGCGGCCATTGTCGACGACTTGCGCCGTGAGCGTTTTGAGGCGCCAGCGGCGAGCGAGTTTCCAGCAAGGTTGCCTCGGTTGAGAGACTTGCACGCGGACGACGTTGGCGTTGGAATCGCCGACGGACCACACGTCGCCGATGCAGACGTCGGCTTCCGTGAGGCCCGCGACTGAAAAGTTCTCGCCGAAGGCGCCGTACGGCAGGTCGATGCCGAGCGCGCGGCGCCAGTACGGGTAGTGATCGGCCGAGTAAACGCACACGGCTTTGTCGGAACCCCCGTGGTTGACGCGGTCAGCGTGGCCGTCGCCTTCGAGTTGCGTGGCGCCGAGCGCGACGGGGCCGGCGACGGGTTCCTTGTAGAATCCGGTGGTCCACTGCCGTTCGAAGGGATCAGCGGCGGAGTCGTCGCCGTAGTGCGCCGGCATGCCGATTTGCAGCGAGACGAGCGTGGCGGTTGACATGGCATGACCTCAGCGAGCGCGTCCCATGTAGGGTGGGTGCTTCGTGCACCCACCATTTCGTAGAAGGGAATGTGGGTGCAAGAAGCACCCACCCTACGGGATGATCCACAGCGCGACGCCGAAGGCGGCGATCGCGGCGCCGGCGGCGCGCGCGGCATACCCGGCGTTTAGTCGCTGGCTTGCGACGCCAATGCCGATGCCGGCAAGGTGCAAGCTTGCGGCGGCGACGGTGAAACCCAGAGCGTACGCTGCGCCCGATGCGGTGCTGGGAATTTCCGTTCCGTGGGCGTGGCCGTGCAGCAAGGCAAACGCTCCGACCACGGCAGCGCTGGCGGCAAGCGGCATGCGAATCGTCGCGGCGACGAGCAGGCCCAGGACTAGCACCGACGCGACGATGCCTTGCTCGACCAGCGGCAGCGTAAAGCCCGTGGCGCCGAGCAGGCCGCCCACCAACATCACGCCGACGAACGTGAGGGGTACGAGCCACAGGGCGCGGCCGCCGCGCTGCGCCGCGAACAGGCCGACGGCAAGCATCGCGCAGAGATGGTCGAGGCCTGAGAGCGGATGCTGGATGCCGTGGAGCAGGCCATCGACCGTGCCGGCGCCAGTGTGGGCGTGCGCGGCGGCAGGGGCCAGAACGGTCGCGGCGACGGCGAGCGCGGCAAGCAGGGACGGGCGGGGCAGGGGGCGGTCGTTCACGGGTGGACTCCGAAGGAGCGCGGTTCGCAGGACGTTACGCTCATGATACAGCCCGACGCCGCCGGTGTTAACGGCGGTGTGCGGCCGTGGGTCAGTCGTTCCAGGCTGATGCGCGTCACGCGGTGCAGCGTCCTTCGCGGCGCGCGTCAGGCTCGAAAGCCGGACTTACGGGCGCGTCGCGAGCAGCGCGTTGATGGCTTCTTCGCAGCAGACCAGCTCGCGCTCGATGCGCTGCTGCAGGCGGCGGAACTCGGCGGGGCGCTCCGCGATCGCCGCCGCTTCGAGGGCTGCCGCGGCTCGCGAAAGCCGCATCGCCGAGACGTTACCGGCCACGCCCTTGAGGCTGTGGGCGTGCGCCCGCACCGCGTCGTCGGCGCGCTCATCGACGCTCGCGGCAAGCTCGCCCACGCGCTCGCGGGCGCTCGCGATGAAGGTTTCCAGCAGCGAATCGACAAACTCGCGATCGCCGCGGAAACGCTCCGTGAGTTGGGCGACTTCCAAGGCGTCGTCGAGCGGCGCGTCCGAAGCCAGGCCGCCTGTGAATGGCGACTCGTGGCTCGTCCCTGCGACCGCTTGGGCGGAGTCGTCCGTCAACCGCGACGCCACGGGCCACGCCAGCAGCGTCTCGATCCGCAGCGCCCGGCCCATCGCCGCGAGTAAGTCGGCCGGATTGATCGGCTTCACGACATAGTCACTCATGCCCGCGTCCAGGCACCGCTGCCTGTCGCCCACGACGGCCTGCGCCGTGAGCGCGATGATCGGCAGCGTGGCGCCGTGCGGCGTGTAAACGGCGCCGGCGGCTTCCTCGGCGCGCAGCAGCCGCGTCGCTTCGTACCCGTTCATTACGGGCATCTGGCAATCCATAAGCACGACGTCGAACGGCCGCGCCATGCACGCCTCGACGGCCTGACGGCCGTTGCTGGCCGTCTCGGCTTGCCAGCCGGCGCTCCGCAGCATCTCCACGGCGACGATTTGATTGATCTCGTTGTCGTCGACAACCAGGATTTTCGCCTGCGGAACCAAGGCGCCGCCGTGCGCGGTGGCGGCGGGCGACACTCCGCCAGATTCCCGGGCCGTCGGCGTCTCACTCGACTTCGACGCTGCGATGGCCAGCGGCACGACGAACCAAAACGTTGTGCCGTCGCCGGGCGAACTCTCGACGCCAATGGCGCCGCCCATGAGTTCGACAAGCTGCTTGCAGATCGCCAGCCCCAGACCCGTGCCGCCATAGTGCCGCGTCGTGGACGCCTCGGCCTGCGAGTAAGGCTGGAACATCTTGCCGAGCGATTCGACAGGAATGCCAACGCCCGTGTCTCGGATCTCGAATCGCACGCGAACGCGCGTAGCGTCGGCGACGCGGTCCGTGTGGGCATCGACGACCGGCTCGCCACCCGCAGGCGCCTTGGCCACCCGTACCGTCACGCCGCCTTGGTGAGTGAACTTCAGCGAGTTGCCTACCAGGTTCATGAGCACCTGCCGCAGGCGATCGCGGTCGCCGGCCACGTGCCGCGCGAGCTCGGGCGCCAGCTCGCACCGCAGAACCAAACCCTTCTCCTGGGCGCGATGGCCGAAGATCGCTCCAATCGAGTCGGCAAGCTCGCGCAGGTCGAAGTCCATCGACTCCAGCTCCAGTCGGCCGGCCTCGATCTTCGAAAAGTCGAGCACATCGTTGATCTGGCTCAACAGCGCGCTGGCCGAAGTGCGGGCGATGTCGGCGTAGCGCCGCTGACCGGCGTCGAGGGCGGTCTGCGACAGCAGCTCGAGCATGCCAATGACCCCATTGAGCGGCGTGCGAATTTCGTGGCTCATCGTCGCCAGGAACTGGCTCTTCGCGCGGCTGGCCTCTTCGGCGGCGTCCTTCTCGCGGCGCAGACGGGCGGCCCGCTTCCGCACCGTGATGTCGACGACCGTGCCTTCGTAGTACAGCAGCTCGCCCGCGGGGCCGCGCTGGGCGCGAGCGTTCTCAGAAATCCAAATCGCGCGGCCGTCGCAGCGGCGCACCTCGGCCTCGAAGTCCGTGATGACATCGCCCGCGGCCAGGAGCTGCCGAAACGCCGCGCGACGAGTGGGGTCGACGTACAACTCGTTCGCAATATCCTGAATGCCCGCCATCATCGCATCGACCGACTCGTAGCCGTAGATACGCGCGAGCGCGGGGTTAGCCGTGAGATAGCGACCGTCGGGCGACGTGCGAAAGATGCCCTCCACCGCGTTTTCGAAGATACTGCGGTAGTTGTCCTCTTCCGCGGCTCGCTGCTGCATCTCGGCGAGCGCGCGGGCGGCGGCGGCCTCGGGCGTGACGGCATCGGGCTCGGCCGCGACGGGTTCCGCCGGGCGCGCGACCAGCGACAGCAACGAGCGCTGCAGGAAATTGGTCGCCCAGGTCAGCGCGGCGATGAGCGCCGCGAGAGCCCCGGCGGCCAGCGGCAGCGATCCATCGTAAACGAGCGTATCGGCTAGAACCTGGGTGGCAGACATACGGACGTCCTCATCCGAGCAACTTGGTGCACGGTCTGAGCAACGGTTGTCCGCCCGGCAACGCGTGTACTAGAGACCTGACGATCCTTTTTAACGGCGTCCGACGGGGGGATGTCTCAAAACGAGCCCGACGCCGAAGTCACGGGCGGCACGCGCCGCCCTGGAATCGACTCCCCAGGACCCCAAAAAATACATTGCGGGGAGGCGACGGCTTCGGTATTTCGCAGTCCTACGACGCTCGCGTTGCCGTCACACTTGGCGCCGCCGTCATAACCGCTTCGGCTGGCGACGCGACGACGTGGGAGCCGCAAAATCTCCGCCCGGCGACGCCAGCCGCCGTCGGACCCAACGGGGGAGTCGATTGACGCCCGCCAAAAACGCCGTACGTTAATGAGGTGTTAGTCGATGTTTCGTGATCAGCCGGAGTGGCGGAATTGGCAGACGCGCTGGACTCAAAATCCAGTGCCCGCAAGGGCGTGGGGGTTCACGTCCCCCCTCCGGTAGTACTTCAGCGGACGGCTTTTGGGGTCGCGAGTTCTTCGCGGCTGCGGCCCAAGCGGCGTTTGCTCGCCTCGCGACGAGCTTCATCGGCGCAGCGACCATCCTAGCGATTCACTGGGGCGATGAATCGCGCCAGCTTCTTCTCCAGGTCGCTAGT
This sequence comes from Planctomycetota bacterium, assembly GCA_031407585.1. Taxonomy (GTDB): domain Bacteria; phylum Planctomycetota; class Planctomycetia; order Pirellulales; family Lacipirellulaceae; genus Lacipirellula. The sequence continues at coordinate 4,770 of JANOIK010000425.1, forward strand.
CGTAAACGGCTTGATGAGATAGTCCGACACGCCAGACTGGACCGCCTCCATGACATGGCTTCT
>JANOIK010000433.1:0-4497 GCA_031407585.1 Planctomycetota bacterium
GTTGTCGTTGTGGCCGAACTGGATGATGACATAGTCGGCCTTCGTCTTGCGGGCCTCGTCCCACAGCCCCTCCTTGCGGAAGGTGAGCGAGCTGCGGCCGTTGCGTGCCATGTTGACGACCGTCACGCGGTCGTCGAAGAACTCTCCCAACGGCGAGCCCCAACCCTGGTAGGCGTTCGCCACCGGGTCGACCGCGACCGTCGAATCGCCGATGAGCAGGATCGTGATCTCGGTCCCGGGCGCGGCCAGCGGCAGCGCGAGCGTGCCGAACGTGCGGAGCGCGAGCGTGGCGACGGTTCCGTGCAGCTCGTCGCCGGCGGGGTCGAGCGTTTTGGGGAACGAATTCGAGTCGCCGCCGCTGAATTCCAACCGCCGCGTGCCGTCGCCGGCAGTGTACTCGGCCCGCGAACCATCCTGGCGTTCGACGTAGCAGAGCGCGGCGCCCGCGACGACTTCGCTGAAGTGGACGTGGACTTCGCCGTTTTTGGTGAGCTCGACTTTCTCGACCGTCGGCGGCGTCGTGCTCTCAGGATCCCACCGCCCGCCAAACGTCCACGCGGGCGTGATCGCGTCGGCCTCGGGAGCGCCCGGCGCCTTGTCGAGATTGTCCGCGAACCAGGCGAAGTCGCCGCCGTCCCGGTGCGAGTTGTAAAAGTACCGCCGGTCGTAAACGCCCTTGTCGACGACGTTGGTCAAATCCGCCGACGTGCCGATTGGCTTGTCGGCCATGTTCTTCGAGAACTTGCAGTCGAGCAGGTAGAACTGCGCCGGATAGCCGTTGCGGCCGAGCCAGAAATTCTCGACGCCGTCGAATTCGCAATTCCTCAGCACGAACTTCATTTCGAGATCCATGTGCCCATCGTGCCAGATCGACGCGCTCGTACTGGGGCACTCGAACTGCGAGTCCCGCACGAAGCACCAGCCGCGCGGGCAGAGGTAGTCGACGCCGCCCGAGAACTTGCAGTTGCGGTGGTAGTACATGCCGTAGGCCGTGTTCCACAGAGAGACCGTGTCGCCGCCGACGCCCAGAGCGCTCACGTCGTCGAGAATGAATCGCTGCGGCTGGCCATAAATGCCGAACGAGTGCTCGGGCGTGTGCTGCAGGTTCTCGATCGTGAGATGCTCGACGATCACATCCTCGCCGTAGACGTTCAGCACGCCGGGCCCGCCCGAGCGATCGTACCGCTTGTCGTACTCGCTACGCGGGTGGTTGTAGCGCAGCCGCACGCCGTCGCGACTCTCGCCGCGGAGCGTGACGCGGTTCTGGTCGATGCGCACCTTTTCGTAGTACACGCCGTTCTTGACGAACACCACGACGCGGCCGGGGTTGTTCCGCGGGATCGTGGCGAGCGCGGCGTCGATCGTGGAAAAATCGCCGCTGCCATCGGCCGCGACGGTGATCTGCCGAACCGCGGCGAAAGCCGGGACGACGTAAAGCAGCGTCAAAGCGAAACAGCAAGCAGACGCCGACGCGCGCAACGCACCCATCGCAGAACCCTCCGGACGACAAGACCCGCCGCGTGTCGCAGATTCGCCGTGGCGGACGGTTTAGCCCCGAACCACGCCCAGCATAGCCTGCGGGCGGTTGCAACGAAACGGCCCGCCGCGTGCAAATCACGCCAGCGCCCGCACTGCCGCCAGCGCTTCCTGCACGTGCTTCTCCGCCGCGAACAGCGCGCTGAACCGATGACGGATGACCCCCGCGCGGTCGATCACAAACGTGACGCGCTTCGGAATGAGCCCCAGCGTATCGGAGACGCCAAACGCCCGCCGCACCGAACCGTCGGCGTCTGAAGCAAGCAAATACGGCAGCCGATGCTTCGCCGCGAACTTTTCATGGCTCGCCGCCGAGCTGGCGCTCACGCCCACGACCGCCGCCCCCGCGGCGACGAAGTCCTCGTACGCATCGCGGAAGCCGCACGCTTCTTTTGTGCAGACCGCCGTGTTGTCCCGCGGGTAGAAGAACAGAACGACGGGGTGATCGCGCCAAAATTCAGTGAGGGCAACGCGCTCGTCAGTGCGAAGTGGCAGATCTACGTCAGGCGCTGGATCCCCTTCGACTAACTTTGTCATGAAATTCAAGTTCCAGGGGTCGCTCAACGTTCCACGTTCAACTAATGCCCCAAAGAACGAACATCCCGCAGCCCAGTCCAAAGTGGTTAAGGCACAGGGCCAGAATGGCCAGCTTGCGTTTTTCGGAAAAACGCAATATCGCCACCGCCGAAAGGGCTCCGCCCAAGGCGCTAAATGAGTTTATTCCTAGCACGCACCAGACCGATCTCCATTGCCACGCCATCGACCGCAATAACGCGTCGCCACTCGTAGGCGCCCTGTGGTCGATCAGGCCGACCTCCTCCTGTATGCGACGTTGAACCTCCACGCTATTCGCGACGAACAACGAACTGGCCGAGATCGCGATCACTCCAATCGTTAGTGAGACGATTGACAGAGCCGGCGAGTATCGCAGAGTGGCTTGCATAGTCTAGCCACGGCGTCACACCACCTGCTCCGGCGCATTAATCCCCGGCGCCGGCAGGCTCGTGAAGCCCATGAGATACTGGTCCACCGCGCGGGCCACGCCGCGGCCTTCGTTGATCGCCCACACCACGAGACTCTGCCCGCGGCGGCAATCGCCCGCGGCGAAGACTCCCTCGACGCTCGTGGCGAATTTGCCGTGCTCCGCCGCGAAGGTCTGCCACCCGCGCCGCGGCTCCGAGATGTTCAAGCCGAGCATCTCGCCCACGTTGAGCTCCGGCCCGACAAACCCCGTCGCGAGCAGCACCAAGTCCGCGGGGAAGTCGCGCTCGGTCCCCGGCAGCTCGGTGAACGGCGCCCCGCCGGGGACCGGCTGCGACCAATCGACCCCCACCGTCCGCACCGCCTTCACGCGGCCGTGGCCGTCATCGACGAACTCCTTCGTGAGAATGTTGTACGACCGTGGGTCCTCGCCCGTGAGCGCCTCGACCTCGGCGTGCGAGTAGTCGACGCGGAACACGCGCGGCCATTCGGGCCAGGGATTGTTCGCGGCCCGCTGCGGCGGCGCCGGGGCGAGCAGTTCCAGGTTGATGATGCTCGTGGCCCCGTGCCGCAGCGACGTGCCCACGCAGTCGGCGCCCGTATCGCCGCCGCCGATCACGATCACATGCTTGCCCTTGGCCGACAGGTACGTTTCGTCGTGCAGGTCCGAGTCGAGGAAACTCTTCGTGTTGCGAGTGAGGAAATCCATCGCGAAGTGAATGCCGGCCAGACTCCGCCCCGGGCAGCGCCCCGTCGGGTCGAACGGCCGGGTCGCGCCGGTGCACAGCACCACGGCGTCGTACTCCGCGCTCAAATGCTGCGGGTCGATGAACTTCACGTCGCAGCCGCGCTCTTGCATGATCTGCGTCATGTGGCCCGGGGGAAAATCCTCTTGCTTGCCGACGTGCGCATTGGTCACGAATGTGACGCCCTCCTCGCGGAGCAGGTCGACGCGCCGCTCGACCACGCGCTTGTCCAGCTTCATGTTCGGAATGCCGTACATCAGCAGCCCGCCGATGCGGTCGGCCCGCTCGTACACCGTCACGGTGTGGCCGGCCCTGTTGAGCTGCGCCGCCGCGGCGAGGCCCGACGGCCCGCTGCCGACGATCGCCACCTTCTTCCCCGTGCGGAACAGCGGCGGCTCGGCGACGATCCAGCCTTCGTCCCAGCCGCGGTCGACGATCGCGTTCTCGATGTTCTTGATCGTCACCGGCGGGTTGGTGATCCCCAGCACGCACGCCCCCTCGCACGGCGCCGGGCACGTGCGGCCGGTGAACTCCGGAAAGTTGTTGGTCTTGTGCAGCCGCTCCAGCGCGTCGCGCCAGCGGCCCTGGTAGACCATGTCGTTCCACTCGGGGATGAGATTGTCGATCGGGCAGCCGTGGTTCGACTGGCAAAACGGCACGCCGCAATCCATGCACCGCGCCCCCTGCTGCATCAGGTGCTCAACGGGGGCCTGGGTGAAAATCTCGAGAAAGTCCCCGGCGCGCACCTTCGGGTCGCGGTAAGGAACAGCCTCGCGGGGGAACTCTTTAAATCCAGTCGGTTTGCCCATGGGCCTGCCTTTTGACTTCGCAAGAAACAAACAAATCGCAATAGCGCCGCATTCAGCTTATTTGGACGACAGGCTTTTCCGTTGGGTAGCCGTCACGTTTCCACCAATCCATGCCGCCGATCAATTCTTTCACTTCAAAGCCCAGCTCCGTCAACTTCAGCGCCGCCTTTGTGGAGGCATTGCAGCCAATGCCGTCGCAGTAGGTGACGTACAACGCCGTTTTGTCGAGACGCCGAGTTGTGTCGACGTCCATCGTGCGGTGCGGAAAATTGGTCGCGCCTCGGATGTGCTCCTGGGCGAAAGCCGTTTCCGAGCGCGCGTCGATCACAACAACGTTCTTCCCCGCGCGGCGCATCTCATTCAGGTCCCACGCGTCGGTTTCAAACTCAAGCTTGTCGCGAAAGTGCGTCGCGGCCTTCGGCATG
>JANOIK010000494.1:0-1655 GCA_031407585.1 Planctomycetota bacterium
CGGCGGAGATTTCGACAGTCTTGGCTTGCTCGCCGTCGATGGCGACCTCGAGCGAGAGGTTCGGCTTCGCTTCTCCCGTGGCGGCGAGGTAGTCGGCGAACGCCTCGACCACGAGCGCCGTGTCGCGGGTGCTGTTCCAGTACGTGGAGTGCTTGCGGTTGTTGAGCAGGTATTTCACGAGCCGTGGCGCCACTTCGCTCTTGGGGTCGTTCTCGGCGAGCAGCTTGAGATAGTAGGCGTGGGCTTCGTACTCGCTGCCGTACCAGTACCACCAGTTACCGGTGGGGAGGTCGAGCCACGCGGTTTGGTTCTCGTCGTCCTGCTGCACGAACTGCGAGATGTTGCGCAGCACCATCGGCAGCATTTCTGCAGGGTCGTCGGGTTCGGTTTGCAGGGCGAGGCCGAAGGTGGCGAGGCTGTAGACGGCCAGGTGTGTGCGGTCTCCGTAGATGTAGGTTCGCATGCGCGCGTGCACGTCGGCGTTGATCGAGTGAGATTCGGTGAGCACGAGATACACCAGCGCGTCGAGGTCGTCGGCGTGAGACTTAGCGGACTTGTCCTCGTCGCGCGCCTTGTTGGCTTCGCGGTCGTAATTGTCGAGCGCCGCGAGCTGCTCGGCTTGGTAGTTCTGGAGCCACTGGACGCCGCGTTCGACGACGCCGGGGACGATGGCGACGTCGTTCTGCCGCGCGACGAGCAGACCGCGGACCACGGTGGCGGTCGTGTGCGCGCTGGAGTGCTCGCCCCAGCCGCTGAACCAACCCCAGCCGCCGTCGGAGAGCTGCATCTCGGTGAGTCGGTTGACGCCGGCCTTGACGACGCCCGAGAGTTTGGCCTCGTCGAACACGGGGTTGGCGTCATAGCGCTTCCACTGGGCGGCGCGCTCGGCGTCGTCGCCTACTTCCTGGGCGTTGAGGTTCGTGCGCTTCTCAGCAATCGCCTTGAGATCGACGCCCATTTTCTGCAGCGTGCGTTGCGTGAGCACCGCGGGCAGGAAGCGGTTGAGCGTCTGTTCGGTGCAGCCGTAGGGGTAGTCGATGAGGTAGGGCAGGGCGTCGACCATCGAGCCGGCGAGCGTCGGCGAGTACCGCAGCTCGAGCCGCGTTTGCTCGGGACGACGATCCTCCGGCACGGTGAAGGTGAATCCGCCCGTCGCGTCGGTGGGTCGCAGGGCGCCACTATAGGACTCGGTCTTGAGCATGCCGTGGACGAACACGGGGAAGCTCATCTGCATGGCGTCGGATTCTTCGTCGGTGAGGGCCGACATGCGGATCGTGGCCCGTCCCTCGCGGAGGACGTTGACGCGCCAATCGACGCGCTGCTCGCCGTTGGCGGGGATTGTTACGATTTGCTCGAGGGCGGCGTCAGTTTGTAGTTCACCCCCCTCCCCAGCCCACCCCTCGGGGGGGGAGGGGGCCGGAGAATCGCTGGAGAGATTGAGTTGAACGCGGACCTGTTTGGCGGTGGTTAGGTAGTTGTGCACGTTGGCGGAGAGGACCACCTCGTCTTTCTCAACGAAGAACCGCGGCGCCTGGAGGCGCACGATGATGTTCTTGCGCGTGATGACGTCGGCCGAGCCTTGGCCGACGCGCGTGCCGCGGCCCATGCTCCAGACGTTGATTTTCCAGGTGGTGAGATTTTCGGGCATTTTTAGC
>JANOIK010000528.1:0-12907 GCA_031407585.1 Planctomycetota bacterium
CGGCGGGCAGCACCAGGCGGTGTACTGGCTGCACGAAATGCACCGGTTCGGCGAGTCGATCGCGATCCTCGAGCCGCTGGTGGATCGCATTCCCAACGACCTGACGATGCGCAAGCAACTCATGGTCGCCTACTTCCACACCGATAGGCCGGAGCAACTTCGCGAGCTGCGTCGCGAGACGGACGAGTATTTCCGCCAGGCAGGACGCTGGACCGAGGAGGCCGTCGCGGCGCTCGCCGATGCGTGCCGGCAGACGGGGCTCAACGACCTGGCGGTCGACTACTATTTGGAGCTGATCGCGATGGTCCAGCGGCAGCAGCCGGCCGGCGGCGCCGGGGGGGAGTCGCTGCCCATGTACTACCGCGGATTGGCCGAGACTTACTCGGCGCTCGGGCAAACGGAAAACGCGGTGGACGCCGCCGCGGGGGCGGTGGTGAGTTGGGGCCCGAACATCGAGCGCCGCGAGGAGTGCCTCCAGACGCTACGGAAAGTGATGGAGGCCGCGACCGATCTGGAAACGTTCGGGGCGACTCTCGATCAGCGGGCCGAGGAAACGGGCGAGGACAGCCCGCTCATCCGTACGATCTTGGGCCAGTTGTTGCAGAACAAGGCAGGCTACGAAGCCGCGGAACCACATCTTTTGGCGGCCATTGCGCTCGATCCCGAGGCCAAGGACGCCTACTGGGAGTTGATCGACGGGCGAGAATCCGTAGGGATTTTTGACGACGATGTTCGTCGCTGGCGAATCAAGCTCATGGAGATCGAGCGATTCAACGTCCACGAGCTAAGTGAAATCGCCTTCAACTTCGGCAAAGGCGACGAATATGAACGAGCCATGACGACGGTAGTCGAAGCATCGCCCCAGGAAGCGGAAAACCACGCCGAGTTTGCCGAGTGGCTGGAAACTGAAGAACGCTGGGGCGAGGCGATCGACCACTGGCAGCACGTCGTGCGGATTCGCTCGCTGGAGCCGCATTGGTGGGCAAAGCTCGCGGAGGCACAGATTCACGAGCGCCGCTGGGACGACGCGGAGGCGACCGTCAAGAAGCTGCTCACGACCGAGTGGACGTCGCGCTTCGGCGATCGCACGGGGGAGTATGTGCAATTGCAGCAGCAGATCGCCGCCGGGCGCGATGCGGAGTGAGATACTGAGGCAGGCGTTTGATGCGCAATACGCAGTACTGTGTGCTCAGTACGGGCCTAGGCGTCATACCCCAAATTCGGCGCCAACCAGCGCTCGATTTCTGCCACGCTCATGCCCTTGCGGCGGGCGTAGTCCTCGACTTGCTCGCGACTGAGGCGATCCACCGCGAAGTAGCGAGCCTTCGGGTGCGCGAAGTACAGGCCGCTGACGCTCGCCGCGGGGTGCATGGCGAGACTTTCGGTGAGGATGATCCCCGTCTTGGCGGTCGCGTCGAGGAGGTTGAAGATCGTGCGCTTCTCGGTGTGGTCGGGCTGGGCCGGATACCCGGGCGCCGGGCGGATGCCGCGGTACTTTTCTTCGATCAGGTCGTCGGGCGACAAGTTCTCGGCGACGCCGAAGCCCCAATCGCGGCGCGCCTGGGCGTGCAGGTGCTCGGCGAAGGCTTCGGCGAGTCGGTCGGCGAGCGCCTTGGTGAGGATCGAGTTGTAATCGTCGAGGTCGGCGTCGAACTTTTTCGCGAGCTCGTCGCAGCCGAGGCCCGTGGTGACGGCGAAGGCGCCGATGTAGTCTTCTCTTGCGTGCCCGGTCGCCGCGGCGACCTCGCCAGGGGCGATGTAATCGGCGAGGGAGTAGAAGACTTCTTGGCCCTTGCGGCGCCATTGTTGGCGGAGGGCGTGGAAGCGCGTGCGCTCTTTGGTTCGCGAGTCGTCCGTGTAGACGATGATGTCGTCGCCCTGGCTGTTCGCTGGGAAAAAGCCGTAGACGCCGCGGGCTTCGAGCAGGTTTTCGCCCACGATGCGGTCGAGCAGCGCGCGGGCGTCGTCGAACAGCCGCTTCGCTTCGACGCCGACGGTGGGGTCCTCGAAGATGCGGGGATACTTGCCCTTGAGCTCCCAGGTTTGGAAGAAGGGGGTCCAATCGATGTAAGGGACGAGGGTGGAGAGGGGAAGGATTTGGGATTTAGGATTTAGGATTTCTGATTTGGCAGAGGAAGAGAGTGCGCGCGTGCCGGTGAATGCCGGTTTGGGAATATCGATTGCGGCCCAATCCGTGGGGAAGCGGTTCGCCTTCGCTTCGGCGTAAGGCGCTAGCTCGACCGCTTGGCGTTGGGCGTAGGACGCGACGAGCTGCTTTTGCAGCTCGCGGTTCTCGGCCTCGAACTTCGTCTTCGCCGCCGGGTTGATCAGCTTCTCGACGACGCCGACCGAACGCGACGCATCGAGCACGTGCACCGTCGCGTGATCGTACGCGGGGGCAATCTTTACGGCCGTGTGTTTAGCGCTGGTCGTGGCGCCACCGATGAGCAGCGGCAGATTGCTCCCCACGCGGCGCATCTCCCGGGCGACGTGCACCATCTCGTCGAGGCTCGGCGTGATCAGGCCCGAGAGGCCGATGACGTCGACCTGCTCGGCGATCGCGGTCTCGATGATCTTTTCGCACGCGACCATGACGCCGAGATCGATGACCTCGAAGTTGTTGCACCCCAGCACGACGCCGACGATGTTCTTGCCGATGTCGTGGACGTCGCCCTTGACCGTGGCCATGAGCACCTTGGTCCGCGCCTTGCCAGTCGTGCCGGCGGCAGCTTTGTCGGCTTCCATGAACGGCGTGAGATACGCGACGGCCTTCTTCATGACGCGGGCCGATTTCACCACCTGCGGCAGAAACATTTTTCCCTGGCCGAACAGGTCGCCGACAACGCTCATGCCGGCCATGAGCGGGCCTTCGATGATGGCGAGCCCCGTGCCGTATTTCTGGCGGGCCTCCTCGGTATCCTCGTCGATGTGCTTCACGACGCCCCTGAGCAGTGCGTGCTTGAGCCGCTCCTCGACCGTGCCGCTGCGCCACGCCTCTTCCTCCGCCGCGGTTTTGGGCCCCTTGCTCTAGAGCGACTCAGCGAAGTCGACGAGCCGCTCGGTGGCATCGGCGCGGCGATTGGGCAGCACGTCCTCGACGAGCTCCTTCAGCGGCGGGTCGATGTCCTCGTACACCGCAAGCTGGCCGGCGTTGACGATCCCCATGTCGAGCCCGGCCTGCACGGCATGCACCAGAAACGCGGCGTGCATCGCCTCGCGCACGTGGTCGTTGCCGCGGAACGAGAAGCTGATGTTCGACACGCCGCCGGAGATATGCGTGCCGGGGCATGCCTCCTTGATGCGTCGCGTCGCGTCGATGAAGTTCACCGCGTAGTTGTTGTGCTCCTCGATGCCTGTGGCGACGGTCAGAATGTTGGGGTCGAAGATGATGTCCTCGCCCGGGAAGCCGACCTGCTCGGTGAGCAGCTCATACGCCCGCCGGCAAATGCGGACTTTGTCCTCAACTTCGACGGCCTGGCCCTGCTCGTCGAACGCCATCACCACGACCGCGGCGCCGTACTGCCGGCAGAGCCGCGCGCGGCGGAGGAACTCGGCTTCACCGTCCTTCAGGCTGATCGAGTTGACGATGCTCTTGCCCTGAACGGCTTTGAGCCCCGCCTCGAGCACGGACCACTTGCTGGAGTCGATCATCACCGGCACGGCGGCGACGGCCGTTTCGCCCGCGATGAGGCGGAGAAACTTGGTCATGGTGGCTTCGCCGTCGAGCAACGCCTCGTCCATGTTAATGTCGATGACGTTGGCGCCCCCCTCGACCTGTTGGGCGGCGACCTCGACGGCGTCTTCGTACTTCTCGTCCTTAACCAAGCGGGCGAACTTCTTCGACCCCGTGACGTTGGTGCGCTCGCCGATCATCAGAAAATTGCTGTCGGGGCGCAGCTCGAGCGGCTGCGTGCCGCTAAGCCGCAAGCGGTGGGGGACGCTCGTGCGAGCGTGGGGCTTCACGCCGGCGACGCGGCGAGCCATGGCCGCGATGTGCGCCGGCGTCGAGCCGCAGCAGCCGCCGACGATGTTGACCCAGCCGCGATCGGCATACTCGCCGACCATCGTCGCCATTGCGTCGGGGCCGAGGTCGAACTGTCCCATTTCGTTCGGCAGCCCAGCGTTGGGATAGGCGTGAATGTGCGTCGTCGCGACCTGCGACAGCGCCTCGATATGCGGCCGCATCACGTCGGGACCCAGCGCGCAGTTCATGCCGACCGTCAGCATGGGAAAGTGCGAGATCGCGTTCCAGAACGCCTCGATCGACTGCCCGGAGACGAACGTGGCGCCGCCTTTGTCGAACGTGCCGGAAACCATCACGGGCACGCGGACGCCCGCTTCGTCAAAGTACTGCTGAATGGCGAACAGGCATGCCTTGAGGTTGAGCGTGTCGATCACCGTCTCGGGGAGCAGAATGTCGACGCCCCCCTCGACGAGCGACTTCACCTGGGCGTAGTACGACGCCGACATTTCGTCGAACGTCGTGCCCCGGTAGCTGGGGTCGTCGACCTTCGTGCTGATCGCGGTCTGCTTGGTCGTGGGACCGATCGACCCGGCGACGAATCGAGGCCGATCGGGCGTGAGCTCGGTCCACTCGTCGGCGGCGCGGCGGGCGCAGGCGACGGCGGCGGCGTTGATCTCGGCAACCAGGTCCACCGACAGCCCGAACTCCTCCATGCCCACGGGGCTCGCGCCGAACGTGTTCGTTTCGACAATGTCGGCGCCCGCCTCAAAATACCGGCCGTGGATTGCCGTGATCGCATCGGGCCGCGTCAGGCAAAGAATGTCGGCGAAGTTCTTAAGGTCCTTCTCATGACCGGCGAAGCGCTCGCCGCGGACGGCGGCTTCGTCGAGGCCGAGGGCCTGAATCTGCGTGCCCATCGCGCCGTCAAGAATGAGGATTCGCTCGTCGAGCAGCGATTCAAGGCGGGCGGTCTGGTCGGCGACGGGCGATTTCGGCATGGACGGCGACACGTGAAATTACGCGGAGAAATGTTCCAAAAACGCATGATACTTGCCGTCTCGGCTCGGCGACAGGCGCGTTCAGCGTAAGTGTAGGTCGGCGGCGCATAAAAAAAGGTTCGCCGTACTCTGCGAGCACGGCGAACCTCCGAGCACCGTCCCTAAGGACGGAGTAAGTGACCGTCCCTCTTCGATTGATCTACTGGGCCGTCTGGCCGGGCTCGACAGTTCCCAAGGTGCCCTGGCCCGACGACTGCAAGACCTCGCGGGGCGCTTCGCCCGAGAGACCGGCGCTGGCGCCTGCCTCGGCGCCCGCTGTCGTGCCGCCGGTGGTGACTCCTGCCGCCGCGCCGGTCGCCGCCGCAGGCTGGGTGCTCACGCCCGCTTCGGAGGGAATTTCTGGCGCGGGAGTCGGCTGGTTCTGGTACTGACCCTCGCCGCTCACATCCGCTTGGCTCTGCTGGCCTTCCTCGATGTAGACCGCGCGACCATTCTCGCAGATGTAGGCGCGGCCGTAGCCATCGTGCCGCAGTTCGGCGTGCTGAGCATTCTGCCCATTCGCACCGGACTGATCGTATTGGCCCTGGTCGTACTGACCCTGGTCGTACTGACCCTGGTCGTACTGACCTTGGTCCTGGCCTTCAACGCCACGGTAGCCAGCGGCAACCTGCCCGCTGAATTGCGCGTTCGGCTGGAACGAGTCTTGAGCAAACTGGTTCCACTGCCCGTCGCGCTGGTACATCCAGCTGTTCTCGGGCGTGTAGTACCACCAGTCGCCGTTGTGCTGCGCGAAGCGCCAACGCGCGTCGCGACCCTGATCGCCGGCGTTCAGCGTGGCGCCCGCACGGGCTTGCAGCGGAATGTTCGGAGTGATCGCGTCGACGCCGGCGGCAATGCCGCGCGCGGTTCCGCCCACAACGCTCCGCGTCGCATCGACGGTCCCGCCGACGACTGCGCGACCCGCGTTGGCAGCGCCGCCGATCACAGCGCCCGTGGCGTTGGCAGCGCCGCCGACCACAGTGCGCGTGCCCTGGACAGCTCCGCCAACAACGGCGCGAGTGCCTTGGGCCGCGCCTTGGACGACGCGCTGCGTGCCCCCGACGGCAATTTCACCCGTGCGACGCAGACCGCGGCGCACCGGACCTTGAGCATCCGTTTCCGGCGTTACAATCGCCAGCGCCGCAGCCGCGAGGCCAGCAGCCAAGAGGTACTTTTTCATAACTCACGCTCCTTTTCACATGTCGAATTCAGGGGAATGACGGGCCGTCACCACGCACAGTTACGTCGAGCGGCGCCGTTAAATGGTTCGTGTACTGCCAAGCAAGCGTCATGCCAAAATGGAACTGCTGCGTAGTTCGTGCGGCGTATTTGGGTAGGAGAGCCTCCAAACTCCGGGCGGTCCCTACACAATGGGAAAACTGCTGGGAGGGCGCCGGGCAGCGCGATTGAGCAGCGACCACCGTATTCCGCTCGGCCCAGCAAATTCAGCGGTTTTCGCGGCAACTACCCCCCGCGGAGGGGTGGGGTTTAGAATCGAGCGGATGATGTCCCCCCTCCGAAAGAACGGCCGCGTTCAGCGATCGTGCGTATCGCTACTGCTCTTATCCGTCCTCGGCCTCGCCGGCTGCATACAGGCCGCGCCGGCCGTCGAAGAAGGTAAGCACGCCGTCACGTCCGCAACCGTCGCGCCCGATGAGGCGACGTGCGTGGTCGCGTCGGTGCACCCGCTGGCGACCGACGCGGGCGTCGCCGCGTTCGAGCGCGGCGGCAACGCGGTCGACGCCGCCATCGCCACGGCGCTCACGCTCGGCGTGGTCGACTCATCGAACTCGGGCATCGGCGGCGGCTGCTTCATTCTCATCCGCAAGGCCGACGGTACGGTCATCGCGATCGACGGCCGCGAGACGGCGCCAGCCGCCGCGTCGCGCGACATGTTTCTTCGCGAGGGCGAAGCCGACCCCGCGCTGAGCCAGGACGGCGCACTCGCCGTTGCCACGCCCGGCGCTCTGGCGGCGTACGAGATGGCGCTCAAGGCGCACGGTGACCTGACGCTCGCCGACTTGCTGCGCCCTGCCGCGGAGCTCGCCGAGGAAGGCTTCCCCATCGATCGCGTGTACGCGGCCCGGCTGAAGGCGAACGAAGAAACGCTGGCGCGCTTCGCCGGCACACGGAAAGTGCTCCTTAAGAGCGACCGGACCGCGTGGCCGCGAAAGCATGTGCTGAAGCAACCCGACCTCGCGAAAACCTACCGGGCGATCGCCGGCGACGGGCTCGACTGGTTCTACCGCGGGCCGTTCGCGACGAAGGTCGGCGAGTGGATGCAGGGTAACCACGGCGTGCTCACGGCGGACGACTTTGCCAATTACCGCGCGGTCGAGCGCGAGCCGCTGGTCAGCTCGTACCGCGAGTGGACCGTGATCGGCTTCCCGCCGCCCAGTTCGGGCGGCGTGCTCGTGGCCCAGATGCTCAATATCCTCGAGCACTTCGACATGGCGGCGGAGTTCAAACGCGATCCCGTGCAGGCGCAGCACATTCTGGCCGAGGCCATGAAACTCGCGTTCGCCGATCGGGCGTACTGGCTGGGAGATCCGGACTTTGTCGATGTGCCGCGCGGGCTCGTCGACGAGGACTACGCCGCCGACTTGGCCAAGCGAATCGACCCGAAGCGGGCCACCGTCGTCGAGACGCACGGCGACCCGCCCAGCGATGACATTTTTGGCAAGAAACACACGACGCACATTGCCGCGGTCGACTCCGACGGCACGTGGGTGGCGATCACGGCCTCGATCAACACGCACTTCGGCTCGAAGGTGATCGTGCCAGGCACGGGCGTGCTGCTGAACAATGAGATGGACGACTTCTCGGCCCAGCCAGGCAAGCCGAACGCCTTCGGACTCGTGGGCGCCGAGAGCAACGCCATCGCGCCGCTCAAACGGCCGCTGTCGAGCATGTCGCCGACGATCGTCCTGCGGGGCGACGAGCCGGTGCTGACCGTGGGCGCTGCGGGCGGTCCGAAGATCATCACGCAGGTGCTGGTCGCAATCGTGCGGCGACTGGACTTTGGCATGTCGCTTGCCGACGCGGTCGGTGAGCCGCGGCTTCACCACCAGTGGCGGCCCGACGTTTTGATGGTCGAGGACACGATGCCGGCGAGCGTCGTGAAGAAACTCAAAGCCCGTGGGCATGAGGTCGACGAGCTCTTGCCGAGTCAGGTGGGCGCGACGCAGGCCGTCGAGCGCGGCCCCGGTGGCCGGTTGGTGGGCGTTCACGATCCGCGCGTGCCGGGAGAAGCGGCGAGCGGCACGCGCGAAGCGGTTGAGGCAGCGGGAGCGAGCGCTCCCTAATCCTTTCCTTCCGGCTCCCTCCCCCTGGAGGGGAGGGCTGGGGAGGGGGGACGCGGAGGGTACACGCTCAACGCTACGCCCGTGCCGTTGGCGTCCGGATACCGGCACACCCCGCGCTCCACGGTGACGCCGCTCGCGATGTCCCGCGCCAACAGCGCAGCGCCATCCATGTCGACATAATCCAGCAGCGGCAGCAGTTGCGCGATGGCCGAGATGCCCACCGTCGACTCGGTCATGCAGCCCACCATGACCTTCATGCCAAAAGCGCGGGCCGAGTCGATCATGCGCCGCGCGGGCGTGAGTCCGCCGCACTTCACCAGCTTGATGTTGACGCCGTGGAAGCACCCGCCGCAGCGCGCCACATCCGCCTCGCAACAGCAGCTTTCGTCAGCCATGACCGGCAAGGCCGACTGCTCGAACACGCGGCGCGCTCCGTCCCAGTCGTCCGCGGGCAGCGGCTGCTCGATGAATTCGACGCCGAACTCGGCCAACTCGAGGGACTTCGCGATCGCCTCGTCGGCCTTCCAGCCGCCGTTGGCGTCGACGCGAAAGGGCGCGTCGGTATGCCGCCGCAACTCGCGAACGATTGTGACGTCGTCGGGCGTGCCGAGCTTGATCTTGTAGCTCGGCCACCCTGGCGCTTCGCGGAGCTTCGCGACCATGTCTTCGATCGGAGCAATTCCGATCGTGAAATTGGACTGCGGCAAGCGATCGGTCGCCAAACCCCACAGCTTGTAAACGGGGGCGCCGTGCTGCTTACCCCATAAGTCGTAGGCCGCCTGATCGAGAGCGCACTGGGCGAAAGAATCTTGGCCTAGCCGCGGCGCCAGCAGTTCCCACAACTGCGGCGGGTCGAGACCTTCGACCGCTTCGATCTCCGAGCGCCCCGCTTCGAGAGACCGTCGCATGCCCTCGAGCGTGGCGCCGTAATAGGCGTTGGTCGTCGCCTCGCCAAAACCGCGATGCACGCCATCGGACAGCTCGACGATGAGCGTCGGCTGCACGGCGATGGCGCCGCGCGAGATCGCAAACACGTGCCGCAGCGAGAGCTCGAATTCGTGAAGCGTGAGCGTCAGCACGATGTGATTAGCCCCCCGCGAGAGTCCGCTGCAAATCGAGAATGGCCCGCACCAAGTCTTGCGGGCCATCGCGGAGCACATCGCTCGCTGGCAGGCCAAGCTCCGCGCGGACGCGCTCGCGTTCGGCGGCGGCTTGCGCCGGGTCGAGACGCCGGCTGTTGATGGCGACGCCGATCACGCGCGCCGGCGCGCGCAGGTTCGCCATCGTTTCGTAGGCATCACGCAGGGCGGGCAGCGGCGTCAACGGAACCTGCGGCAGACCGTGCGTGTGCGGGCGGCCTGCTTCGTAGCACAGGATGAGCCCGTGCGGCGCACAGCCGTGGAGCAGCCCGAGCGTCACCCCTGAGTACCGCGGGTGGGCGAGGCTGCCCTGCCCTTCGATCACCAGGACGTCGCGGTGCTGGTGGGCGAGGACCTGCTTCTCGATGGCGCCTGCGACAAAGTCGGCCACGACGCAATCGATCGGCACGCCGTCGCCCTCGATCATGATGCCGGTCTGGCCCGTGGCGATGAACTTGGCGTCGTGCCCGGCCGCGGCCAGCGCGCGGGCAAGCTCGACCGAGACGACCATCTTTCCCACGGAGCAATCCTGCCCCACGGTGTGGATCCGCAGACACGCGTCGCGCAGTCCGTGCACTTGAGCCACGTCCCGTTCGTGGTTGCGCCGCACATCGATGAGCTTCGCTCCGCGGGCGGCGGTCGCGGCGGCGAGCTGGGCGTCGTCGGCCAGAAACTCGTGGAGCCCGGAAATCACGTCCATGCCGCGGGCCAGCGATTCCAGCACAATCGCTCGCCACGCGGGCGGCATGCGGCCGCCTGGCGGAGCGATGCCAATCAACAGCGCGTCAGCAGTCGGCGCCTCGCCGAGCCGCGCGACGATCGGCGTCGCGCCGCCCACGCCGAGCAGCTCCTGAGCCGTGCGGCCGGCCTGTGTGCCGTCAAGCAGCGCGACCACCTCGTCCGCACGGTAGCGCAGCACGCACGCGGCCGTCTTCGCCGCGAGCGGCTCGGTGTGCCCCTCGGTGAGGATGACGATTCGGCGTGCGGCGGAGTGGGACACGGCGTGCGATCCTAGACAGTGGCAATGACGCGCGGAGACCACGATCGCTCGCCATTGTGCGGCCCGCGGGCTCGGGGGACGAGTGGGCCGCGAACTCTCGACGCCCGGCCAAACTCCATCAGGACACTGGCGCGCCGACTCCGTTTCGAATTGGCCAGAAGACTCGTTTGATTTGCATTCGTTCGGAATCGCATCAGAGAATTGCGCCCCCGGTATTGCAAAACGAGGGTCGAAATTCGCATATCGACCCATTCCTCTGAAAAACTCCTTGACGCCGCAATTCGGTCCTCGAAATACTCCCAACGAAGCGAATGCAGCTGATCGCCCGCTCCGAACGCAGCCCTTTTCTCGTCTGCATTCTCTACTCAGGTAATTCAACCTCGAAGGACGTCTCATGAATCGACGCCAGTGGTTCCATACTATCCTCGCGACTGCGATGCTGTTTTCTTTCGCGAGCTCCGCGACTCGCGCGGCCAACTACTATGTCGATCTCAACTACGACGGCGCCGACGGCGCGCCGTTCAACGGCTACGCCGGCGCCTACAAAACCGTGGCCGCCGCACTCGGCGCCTCGGGCGTGCCAGCCGGAGCATCCGCCGCGGCTCCCAACCGCATCTACTTTGCGCCCGGCATCTACGACACGGCCAAAGTCACGGGCGTCACGCTCGTCAACACGCGTAACAACATCGCGCTGGTCGGCCTCTCGGGCAATCCCGACGACGTCGTGATCACCTCAACGCTCGATGCGGCCCACAACACGGGGTCGGCCACGATCGGGACCACGGGTAGCTCGTCGCTGCAACTGCGCGGGCACAACGTGACGGGCCTCGACATCACGTTCGCCAACAGCACGCCCACGCCGTACATCGTCAACGTGTCGCACCAGACGATCAGCCCCGCCGGCGTCACCACGACGGGCCAGGCTCAAACGACCAACTCGCCGGCGGTCGCGCTCAAGCTGCAAGGCGACCAGCAGGCCTTCCGCAACTGCAAGTTCCTCGGCTACCAGGACACGCTCTACGTGAACGGCGGTCGGGCCTATTTCGAGGACTGCTACGTCACGGGTGACATCGACTTCATCTTCGCCGACGGCGCCGCGGTGTTTAAGAACTCGCAGATCAACATGGGAGGCGACCATCCCGGTGGCGTTATCACGGCCGCGAGCACCGACAAGCGCACGAGCAACGGCATCGTATTTCTCGATTGCACCATCACCGGCGACTCGGTGCGCGGCAATCCGATTATCGACCCGCAGAGCGCCGCCAACGCCAATGGCCCTGCCAACAATAACATGTATCTCGGCCGGCCCTGGGGTTGGCAGCAAGCCGGCGGCGACGCGAGCACCGTGTTCATCAACACGAAGATGGACGACTCGGTGCGGGCCGTGGGTTGGCTGAACTGGAACGCCAACGAGCTGAACGCCGCGAACGGAAAGAACGACGGCGATCCGGGCCGCGACACGCGGTATGCGGAGTTCAACAGCATGAACTCCGCGGGCATGCCGCTGAACGTGGCGTCCCGCACGGCGTGGTCGAACCAACTGACCGCGGCCCAGGCGGCGGACTACACCGTGGCCAATCTCTTCTCGTTCGAGCCGCAGTTCGCGTGGTTCGATTCCGGCTACGCGGGATCGAGCGATCCCAACAACGCCAACTACAGCTGGCCCGCCTACTGGGGGAACCGCAATAGCAACAACGACAACAACACGTCCGTCGTGAACGCCGCCTACCCGCTGCCGGGCAATCCCTCCGCGTACTCGAACCCGAAGTGGGTGATTCAGGGCACTTGGGATCCGGCGGCACAGTTCGCCGCGGTGGTGCCGGAGCCCACGACGATCGGCATGGTCGTGACGGCCGTGATTGCCATGGCGTTGTCGCGGCGGGGAAATCGCTGATCGAGCATCGCACGGGTGCCACAAGCCTGCGCCCCTGGCGTTACTTAGCCACGTCGTCAAACGCCAGCGGGTCTTCGTGCCGCGGGTTGCGAATGCGGATCGACTTCTTGCCGGCCAGCAGGTCGTCCAGCAAGTTGCCGACCAGGATTGCCCGCCAACCGCGGAGCAGCGTCGGCATTTCGTCGCCGGCGCCGCCGAAGTTGAAGCGGTAGGCGATGAGATCGCGCACGTCGGTCGCGGTTCCAACCATGCTGGCCGCAACTTCCGCGCGGCGGCAAATCGTCGTGAGCGCCGGCGTCAGAAACTGCCCCAGCAGATTCAGCTGCGACGGCGGCTCGCGCTGCGAAGACCGCGGCGTCGGCTCGAGCGGCGTCGCGGCCCCGCGCTGCACGCACGCCACGAGATCGCCGACCTTGCGCCGCAGGTCATTACGCTGCATGCCGCGAATGGCCAGGATTTGCTCGGGATGGTCGGTGCCGCGCTTGGCGATTTCCACGAGCAGGTCGTCGCGAAGCAGCCGCTTCGGGGGCTGGTTGAGCTGCCGGGCCTCGTTCTGCCGCCAGTGCCA
>JANOIK010000532.1:0-5005 GCA_031407585.1 Planctomycetota bacterium
CATGCGCAGGCCGCCGTATTCTTTTTTCCAACGATAGTAGGTCTGCTCCGTCACGCCGATTTGTTTGCAGGCTTCGGGAATCTTCTTCCCCGAGCCAGCTCCACCTCCGCCTCACGCAGCTTCGCGATGATCTCTTCCGGCTTGAACTTCGTTCCTCGTGGCATCGAATGCCCTCCTTCGGTTGCGTCCTGATGTCTGGATTCTCACTCCAAACGTGGACTCTTTTGAAGGGGGCAGGTCAGCCTGGAACAAAGTCGCCCTTGATTCCGAACTGATGAAGACCCTCTGCACCGCGCCTTACCTCGATCGCGCTACTTTAAACTAGGATGCGTATAAGAGGTCATCAGTTTAAACACTCTCTTCCCAACATCTTTTCCCAATTCCGTGATAACTTCGTTGTAATTGAGAATGAATTCTGTCTGATTTTGCGCATGGGGGAGGAATGAGGCGACGTAGTTCGACGCGAGACTGTCATCCCATGTCGCAATCGTCGCTAGCGCCGAGTTCAGCCGATCCGGCCATCGGTCAAAGAAGTGATGGTCGCCGTCGTTTGGAAGAATGACGGTCGAGAGTGGGCAATTGTCGCTGAACGTGACATCCCAAAGCTCAGCTTGCGCAAAGGATACGCCTGTCATTTCATTTTTCCGACACTGTGCGGCAGGCCCTGAGCTGAACTCTAAAAACGGGTCGCGACCGCGAAACCAAACGTCCCCAAGTCGGCCAATAAATGTTACGTCAGCAAAGGAGGATGCGCCAAAATCGACGCCCTCTAACTTACATGAATCGAAGACGCACTTATCGAACTCGACCACATTGAAGCGAATGCCAGAAAAGTCACATCGATTGAAGGCGCAGCCCACGAATTGGCTTCGCCCCACGCCTAGTTGTGCTCCCAGAAACGACGTTCGCTGGAAATCGCAGTTCTCGTAACGGTTCTTCTCGTCGACGAGATTCTTCATCGACGTTTGGTTAAAGTCAACGTTTCTGATCGTGCAATCAGTTAGGCGCACGCCGGCCAAGTTGCCGAGACTAAGGTCTATGCCAGAGAGTTCCGCCCCGCTAATGCCGCTGAGCGTGCCGGCGCTAAACCCGCGGAAGTCGGCGCGGTTGCCGACAGACTCAAATGGAGAAAGAGCAACGATCGGATCCTGTTTTTGCAGGCTACGTACGATGGCCACTTGGGCTGAAGCGCCTACTCCTTGACTCCACCGTGAGATGAGTTCTTTCGAATTCATTCAGTCAGTCCTCAACCAGCTTCCGTTTGGCCCATAGATATCTCTGTACTTGGAAATCTTGGTCGGCCACTCGGCGGGGGTTGTGATATCCCACCAGCGTGAGGTGTTTGGGTCAATGAAATCTGGCCCGAGATTCGGTCTGCCCTGCAGATGTCTTAGGTGTGGATCTTGGGCGACTCGAACTCGGCTAAGGCGATCGATCTGATATCCGGCGAGGGATAAAAGGGGACAGGTCCATATTATTAATGGACCTGTCCCCTTTTATCCCTTTTATCCCTCGTCGCGGACGCGCTCCGCTGCGGAGGACCTTCGCGTCGCGGCTAAACAACATGGAGCATGCGCGGGCGGAAGCTTGGTATGACTTACGACGGCATCGCGAATTCGCCGCGGGAGTTGGGTTTGGCGAGGAACATGTTCGCGGCGTCGGCGCCTTCGCCGGTGAACTGTTCGGCGTTGGCGTCGATGGTCATCGTCGGGCCGCTGTTGAACCCGGGGGCGCCGACGAGGTCGTGGGCCGCGAGTTGGTCGCGCATCAGGTTGCGCACCGTCTCGAAGCCTTTGCCCTTGATGAGTTCCTCGTCCGGGGGCGTGGTCAGGCCTTGCGCGACGGCGCCGCGGTAAGCGGAGTTGATGACGTGCGCCCAGCCGGCGCCGGAGTGGCCGAGGGCCAGCGGGCAGTTGAGGGACTTGGCGTCGCGGCTGCGCACGGCGGCGAAGAAGTTGCGGAGGTGGTCGGCGCCGGAGTCGCCCGTGAACGGCTTGATCTCTTTGCCGTCGTTGTCGAACGCCTTGCCCCCGCCGCGACCGCCGCGGTAAGAGCCGCCTTCGCAGTGGATGACGTAGCCGGTTTCGATGCCTTCGTACTTGAGGGCCGCGGTTCCGCCCTTCTCGGCAGGGAGGTTGCTGAGGGCGAAGATCACGGGGATGCCGCCGGCTTCGAGCAGGGCCACGTGGAAGTTGGGCGTTTGCCCGGCGTCGTTCCACAGCACGCGGGCCCCGCCGGCGCACGCCCGGTCGGGCAGCTTGTGCTTGTCCAGGAACACGACATTGATGAGGTCGTCCAGCAGGTGGACGCCCCAGTTTCCGCACTCGCCGTTGCCCGTGTTCCACACCCAGTGCCAGGAGTAGTGAAACTCGTTGGTGCGGAAGATCGGCTCGTCCTCGGCCGGGCCAAGCCAGAGGTTGTAGTCGACAGTTTCCGGCGGCTTCATCGGGGCGTCGCCCTTGCCGATGGAGTTGCGATTGCCGGTGCCGAAACGGGCGACGACGACTGACTGGATGGCGCCGAGGGCTTTGTCTTCGTGGAGGTATTTTTTGAGCTCGGCCTGCAGGGGGTCGGACCGCTGCTGCGTGCCGACCTGGATGATGCGGTCGGTCTTGGCGGCGGCTTCGAGCAGGCGGCGGCCTTCCCAGAGGGTGTGCGAGAGCGGCTTCTCGACGTAGATGTCCTTGCCGGCCTGGAGGGCCCAGTACGCGGCAAGGCAGTGCCAATGGTTGCACGCGGCGATGACCACGACGTCGACGTCGGCGTCGTCGAAGAGCTTCCGCATGTCGCCGTACTGCTTGGCGTCCGGCGCGGTCTTGGCGGCCTCGGCGAGGCGCGCGGAGTCGGCGTCGCAGAGCGCGACGACGCGGACGCCGTCGATGGGGAGGATCTCGGCGAGCAGCTGGCCGCCGCGCCAGCCCGTGCCGACGATGCCGACGTTGATCGTGTCGTTCGCTCCCTGAGCGCGAGCACGGCGGGGCAGGGCGAGCCCGGCGGCGCCGGCGAGGCCGAGGGCGGCGGTGGAGCCGAGAAAGGAGCGGCGAGTGAACGTGGACATGAGGGAGCCCTGAAAGAGTGAGATAGCTAATCGAGAAGCGCGTGGGGCGATGGCGTCGCTGGCAATGGACGCATTGTAACCGGGCGGAAAGCGGGCCGTCATCTGGGGCATAATATTTGCCGCCAGATAAGGCCAAGGCGGCGAAGGTTGCGGCGCGCGGCGCCGAATCGCGCCAAGAATCGATGCGTGCACAGGCACGCTCTAGGAGGCTGATCATGGCTATGCGACGTGACGAACCGAAGAAGCAAGACGCACGCGACGCGAATCGCGACCCGATTACCGGCGCACCGGGCTCGCATCCCGTGGGGACGGGCATCGGGGCTGCCGCTGGCGGTGCGGCGGCCGGCGCGGCCGCCGGGATGGCAGCAGGACCCGTGGGCGCGGCCGTCGGAGCCGTCGTCGGGGCAGTTGCCGGCGGCTATGCGGGCAAGGCCGTAGCAGAAGGAATCGATCCGACGGTGGAAAGCGCGTACTGGCGCGACGAATACCCGAAGCGCGACTACTACGCCGAGGAGTACGGTTACGAAACGATGGAGCCGGCGTATCGGCTGGGTTGGGAATCGCGCTCGAAGTACCAAGATCGCACGTGGGACCAAGCTGAGCCGCAGCTCCGCGAGGATTGGCAGCGATCGAACCGGGACCTCACGTGGGACCGCGCGCGGCAGGCCTCGCGCGACGCGTGGGACCGCATTGAGCGCGCAATGCCGGGCGACGCGGACCGCGACGGGCGGTAGAGATCGAGTGCGCGAGACGAGTTAAAATAACGGAGTGGAGGCCCGAAGTCCCTCGGCGGAGCCGAGGGCGTTTTTTACGCCTTCTGTGCTACTGCCGGAGCGGGCGCCCCGCGCAGCAGCCCTTCCGTCGATAGATCCTCATCGATCTCTGGCCAGTGAATGCCATATCCGCCGCCGGCGACTTCCCATTTGGAGCGCTGTTCGGGCGTGGCCTTGAGTAGGCGCGGATACCATGCGAGCGGTACGGAGATCGTGCGTCCGTCCATGAGGGCGACGCGAAGTTCGTCGTCCGTCAATTCGACTCTAGCGACGCGCTCGTCAGCTCTGATCGCCAAGATGCCCATGCCACTCCTCAAGAAGTGCGGATGAATGTTTTT
The DNA here is from genome assembly GCA_031407585.1 of Planctomycetota bacterium. Classification (GTDB taxonomy): domain Bacteria; phylum Planctomycetota; class Planctomycetia; order Pirellulales; family Lacipirellulaceae; genus Lacipirellula. The sequence goes on from JANOIK010000532.1 coordinate 4,170, forward strand.
CGATGATCTCTTGGATTTTACGCAGCTCGTGCGCGGGGAACCCCAGATTCCTCGCAAGTCCAAGCGGTTCGAGCCAAAACTTTGCGGACAGGCGGTCCCGGTCCACGTGCACGTGCGGCGGTTCGTTCGGTTCGTGACTGTAGAAGTAAAACCGGTACGGTCCGTCGCGCAGCACTGTAGGCATTGCTAAATTCTACCATGCGTCGAGCCCCGGCGATTAGCCCATTTCCCCCAGCGTCCGATCCATCGCTGCGGCGATTCTTCGGCACTCGTGCATCATGTTTTCGAATTGGTGGAAGTTGAGCGATTGGTAGCCGTCGCTCATCGCTTTGTCGGGGTTGGGGTGCACTTCGATGATCAGACCGTCGGCGCCGGCGGCGATGCTCGCGCGGGCCATCGCGGTGACCAGGTGCGTGTGGCCTGTGCCGTGGCTGGGGTCCATGACGATGGGCAGGTGCGTCTTCGCTTGCACGTACGGGGCGCTGGCGAGCGGGAGCGTGAAGCGGGTGTGGGCTTCGAATGTGCGGATGCCGCGCTCGCAGAGCATGACGTTGGGGTTGCCCGCGTCGAGAATGTACTCGGCGGCGAGCAGCCATTCGTCGACCGTGGCGCTGGGGCCGCGTTTGAGCAGCACCGGGCGCGGCGATTTGCCGCAGGCTTCGAGGAGGCGGTAGTTCTGCATGTTGCGGGCGCCGATCTGGAGGACGTCGGCGTATTTCGACACGAGGTCGACGTCGTCGGGGGCGATCACTTCGGTGACGACGGCGAGGCCCGTTTCGTCGCGGGCGGCGGCGAGGTGCTTGAGGCCCGTTTCCTTGAGGCCCTGGAAGCTGTAG
>JANOIK010000597.1:0-3100 GCA_031407585.1 Planctomycetota bacterium
GACCTCCGCGGTGGTGCCGCCGTCGCCGGCGAAGTGCTTCGCGCAGGCGAGGATGTTGAGGGGGCCCGCCAGGTTGTCGCCCTGCAGGCCGCGGACGAGCGCGGCGCCGAGCTCGCCGCTGAGCGCGGACTGCTCGCCGTAGCCTTCGTAGGTGCGTCCCCAGCGATCGTCCTGCGGAGCGGTGACGCACGGGGCGAAGGCCCAGTTGATGCCGGTGGCCCGGACCTCGTTCGCGGTGACGCGGCCGATTTGTTCGACGAGCTCGGCATCTCGGGTGCAGCCGAGGCCGACGTTGTGCGGGAAGATGACGGCGCCGAGCACGTTGCTGTGGCCGTGCATGGCGTCGATGCCGAAAAGCAGGGGGATCTTGAGTCGCGTGGCGACGGCCTTGGCCTGGCAGGCGTCGTTGACGTCGGTCCAGGGGCCAAGGGCGTTGCCTTCTTTCGGATCGGAGCCGCCGCCGCAGAGGACCGAGCCGAGCGAGAGGGCCTGGACGTCGCCGAGATCGCCGAGCGAGCCGAGTTCGGCCTGGGTCATCTGGCCAATTTTCTCGGCGAGGGTCATCTGCGCGAGGATGGCGTTCGCTTCGGCGTCGAAGGACATGAGCGGTTCGGCAGCCGCGGCGAAGTGCGGCGTGCCAAGGCACGCGGCGGCGACGGTGACGAGGAAGGCGAAGGCGCAGCGGCGCCGTGAGAGTTGAGATTGCACGCGGTCTGCCCCCGGTGTGCGGTGTGATGAGCTTCGTTACGGATTAGCGAAGCCACCAGTAAAACCCGGCTCACGGCGAATTGCAAGGACTGACAGACCGGGGACTGTCCTAACAGTGTGTTGCTAGGAAGATTTTTCCGGCGGACCATCAAGACTATGCTTGGCTCGCTTGATTCTCCAAATCCTTGCCCTGTTATAGCGCTGCAGCATGATGGGATAGATATCCCAGATGAGGACGACGAAGAAAATGGCAACCAGCCAGGTATACTCGCTCCGAGAATAGAGCCAAACCATAATGGCCAGGCCAATGACTAAACTGCACAGGTGCACGCATTCATTGAACCTCGTGCGGGCTTCCTATTCGATTGCTGAATTAAAATTTTTAACGTTCCTGAAACCCGGATCGGAACGCCTGCGTCTCTTATTCCAGTAGTCGCCCTGCGTGGCAAATCGTTTGAACCGGCGGATGCCCAATCGTTCGTAGAATCGACCGTCACGCTCAAAGTCCCATAAATCGAAATAGCGTAGGTTTCTCATTCGACTGTCAGGACACTACCCAGACTGGGGCGTTCAACATGCCCACGCGGACGTGGGCATGGCACCCGACGGTCATCAGGAGCTTCGCTCTCCCGTTGGGCTCGCCCTTCCGCTCGCTACTGCGGCGGGCGTGTGCGCATCACTTCTTGCACGAAGAGGCTGCGGGCGCCGTTGTATTGTTGGTACTGGCTCTGGAACTGCGTGATCTCGGCCGCTGTGGGCTGCCGGCCGTAGAGGTTGCGGTAGAGTTCCACGAGGTACCGGGCGTTCTGGTTGCCCATGCGGTCATAGTACTCGGGGCTGCTGAGAATGAAGCCCTGGATGTCCTGCATCGAGCGGCCGGCCTGAATGTGGCCCTGCCAGGCGGCGAGTTCCTGGGCGGTGGCGTCGCGCAGCAGGTATTGGCGATACCACTTGTTGATTTGGGTGAGCGCGTTGCCCGCGGGCGTGTTGGTCGGCTGGCCGCTACCCGACGGTCGTACCAAGTTCAGCTGCAGGGCCGTCGTGTTCGTGAGCGGGTTCACCGAGACGGGCGTCGCGGTTTGCACGATGATCTGGTTGCCGTCGATCAGCCAGGCGTCGACCGCGTAGCGATGGTCGGGGTAGATCGTCGCGGGGTCAAAGTTGATGGTGAAGGGGATCGGCGGATTCGAGGGGTTGGGGATCTGCTGCTCGCCCACGGTCACGTTCTGCCACGTGGGATAGGTGACGTCGCGGAGTCGCACCGTGAGCATCGCCCGCGAGGAGAACGAGATGCGCTCACGGCAGAGGATGCTGCCGCGGACGCCAACCGCCGCGTCTTGCTGCTGGAGCGTGATGGGCATGCTGCGAAGCTGGCGGGTGCGGCCGTCAAAGGCCAGGAGCGTGACGCGGCCCTGCACGTCCGCGCGGCGGCGGAGCTCGTCGCCGAGGTCGTAGAGGGCGCCGTCGACGTAGCCAACCTGGAAGCCGGCGACGCTGATGATGACGTCGCCGGCCTTGAGGCCGGCGACTTCGGCGGGCATGCCGCGCTCGACGTCGGTGAGCAGGACGCCGACTTCGCGGTTGTCGATGGCGACGCCCAGGCGCCAGGAGTTTTGCTGCTGCTGGTTCCAGGCGGGGAGGAGGCTGGGGGCTGCGCCGAAGGTTGGCGAGGCCGATGTGGTGGACCAGTCGGTCGCGAGGTCGCGGCTGCGGATGACGGCTTGGGCGTGTGCGGTTGTCGCGAGCGCGAGGGTCAGCAGTGCGGCCGCGAGAAGAGATTTGATTCGCATCGTGCGTTGCATGGGGCGGTCCTTCATTTCAACGCGCCGGGGGCAGGGACGCCCCGGCTCGCTAGTCAGTTGAAAAATGTGTTAGCGTTTGCCGGTCCAGCCGAGTTGGTCGCGGGAGGCGAGCACTTCGTCGCGTCGCAGGGGGAGGAAGCCCGCCTTCACGACGTCTTCTTGGCCGGAGCGGCTCAGCACGTAGCTGAGAAATTCTTGGGCCACCGGCGAGAGCTCGTCACCCGGCTTCCACTTAAGCACGACGTACAGCTCGCGGACGAGCGGGTAGCGGGGGTCGACCGACTCGCCGGCGCCGGGCGCGGCGATTGACTCGCCGGTGTCAATTTGCAGAGCGAGGATCTTTCCCGATTCGGGCGGCGCGAGCGAGAGGCTCACATAGCCGACGCCGCCGAGATCCTTCGTCACGTGGTCGCAGATGTCGGCGTAGCCAGTGCAGTCGGTCGACGTGCGCGACGCGGCGCCCTCGCCGAGGAAGCGGTTCACGAGGTAGCCCCACGCTCCCGCGCCGGCGCTGCGGCCGTAGAGCGTGATGGGCGTGGTCTTCCACTTACCGGTGAGGCCGAGCTGGCCCCACGTCGTGGCGCCGGGCT
>JANOIK010000604.1:0-4615 GCA_031407585.1 Planctomycetota bacterium
CGCGATCGACCGCGTCGCCGAGCATCACCACCGTATCCTTGGCGCGTGGCGCCATGCCCGCGAGCAGTGCGGCGAGCGCCGTGCTCGAGCCGTGGATATTGCCAATGGCGATGACGCGGGGGGAAGGTGCGACGGGCGTCACGGCATGGGCTTCCTGAACAATCGGGTCAGCGGCGGCTCGTCCTTGGCCGCCGAGGTAGGTCCGCGAGCCGCGCGCGCATCTTACGACACCGCTCCCGGACCGCAGCGAATTATGTGCCGCCAGCGGCGGCTTACCGGCGATTCAACTCCATGAGCAGCCGCAGCACGTACCAGAAGAGCAGGGCGACCGACGCGAACAGCGCGAGCGACGCGGCCACGTGCTGGCCGATGCGGTAGTGATGCAGGACGTTGCTAGTGTCGTAGAGGATGTAACCCGACGCGAAGAGGATCATGGCGCCGGTGAAAAAGAGTCCGAGGCTGAACCCGAAGATGGCGCCGGCGATGACCACGCCGATCGCGGCAAAGCCAGCGACCGCGAGGGCCGTTCGCAGGAACGAGAAATCGGCGCCGGAGACGAACACGACGGCCGTGAGCCCGAGGAAGATGATTGCGGTGATCAACCCCGCGGTGGGAATGACCTGGGGCTGGCCGTAGTGAGCGGCGAAGTACAGCATGGGGGCGAACAGAAACGCCTCGGCCACGACGTACAGCGAGAGGCCCGCGTACTGCATCGCGGAGCTCGTCGTCGAGCGCGCCCAAGAGTTGGCGATCCAGCTGACGGCCATGAAGCCGAAAATGACGACCAGCATTCCCACCATGCTGCGGCCGTCGCCCCGCATGAGATCGAACAGTTTCTCGGCCGCGCCGGTCTGGAAGAGCGCCACTTCGATGCCGATGAATGCCAGCACGGCGCCCAGCAGGTGGGCGTAGGTCTTGCGGATGAAGGTCGCCCGTTCGGTCGTGGGCGCCTGCGCCGCCACCATGCCAAAATCGCGGTAGGGGTTATCGGATGCGTAAGCCATCTGGCGAATCTCCGTGCGGCGGCGTCAAAAGGGGCGGCTCCTGCTAAGTGCAACGGAAGCGGCCGTTCAAGCAAATATACACCGCTTGGCCCCCTAAGTGCAGCGGAAGTTCGCCCCGCGGTGACCTGCCAGACGCCGATTTTCCGGCCAAAATGAGCGGGCCTGGTCGAGAATCATCTGGAAACCTCAGACTCGGAACCGCCCCTGGCCGTTTCCCCTTGCCACGGCGCCGCCGGGACTGCTACTCTCCGCCGCCCTCATCGAGCCGGATGGTCCGTGAATCAAGCCCCGCGACGTTCGCCGCAATCCCCCATGGACGCCCATGCCCGGGTGATTGCAGCGGTTGTGGGCCTGTCGCTCGCGGCGGCGGTCGCCTTGGCCGCTCGACTCACGCCCGATCCGCGCGGATGGGGAACGCACGAACAACTGGGCCTCGCGCCGTGCTGGTTTCGCCAGGCGGCGGGTCGGCCCTGCCCGGCGTGCGGCATGACCACTGCCTGGGCGTACGCCGTACGCGGCAACGCCCTGGCAGCGGTCGACGCGAGCGTCGGCGGCGCCGTGCTGTTCGCGATTTGCGTGGTCGCCGCCGCCTGGTGCACGGCGTCTGCGGCGAGCGGTCGATGGCTGCTCGCGCGGCCCCGGCCGCGGATCGTGTGGTGGATTGGGGCGGCGTGGCTCGGCGTCACGCTGGTGGATTGGTTGAGGCGCGGCGCCCTCGGTTGAGCCCGAGCGCCGCGACGCGTTTGGTTCCGACGCGCGGCAAGGACGCCGTGGCGTTAAGCAAAGGATTGCAAAAACATGGCACGCTTTCACCACGCCACGGCCTGGGCGCTCCTCGCCGCGATTGTCGCGACCTCGCTCGGCGCCACCGGGTGCAGCTCCATCCTCGCCACTGGCATCTACATGTGGAACGGCGGCAACGTGGCCCCGGCCGAGTGCCTGGCGCTCGAGAAGCAGCGCGTCGTCGTGCTCTGCCGCCCGCCCGCGTCCTACGAGTACCGCAACGCGGGCGCGGCCCGCTCGATCGGAGCCCTGGTCTCGACGCTGCTGGCCGAAAAGGTCAAGGACATCGACGTCGTGAGCCCCGGCGAGGTCGACAACTGGATCGACCAGGAAGACTGGGACAACTTCAAGGAAATCGGCGCCGCCGTGAAGGCGACGCGCATCGTGTACATCGAGCTCGACGACTTCGACCTCTACAAGGGCAAGACGCTGTACCAAGGCACGGCCGACGTGACGCTCACGGTGTACGACGTCACGAATCGCGACAAGGAAATCTTCAGCCGTCGGCTGGGGCAGGTGCTGTTCCCGCGGAACAGCGGCATTCCCTCGGCCGACAAGTCGGTGCAGGAATTCGAGCGACAGTTCGTCGGCGTGATCTCGACGCAGGTCGCCGAGTACTTCTACCGGCATGACCCCAACGCGATGTATGCGCTCGACGCGATGGCGAACAACTAAAGCGGCGCGGCCCTTCGGACAAGGGTGCCATGGCCACTGCTCTGAGTGGCCATGCTCACCGTGATCCTCATGCCCACGCCGGGCCGTGGGCATGGCACCCTTTTTAAGTTTCACGCTCACAACGGCGGTGGGTCTCGGCGTTGGGGGCCCTCGGGGGGTCGCGGCCGATCGCGTCGCGGCGGGCGATTGTTGTTGCCCTGTGGTTCTACGCGCGGGGGCAAGTAGGTGTAACCCTCGTCCCAGCGCCACCCCAGCGGCGTGGCCAGCTCGCGCCGAGCGAGCATCGCCCACGGCGTTCCGGGGTGATCCTTCATGACGCGCTCGAGGCTCTCCGTCGCCGTCGCGGCCAGGTTCTCCAGGTTGCTCGCCGGAACGTCGTCGCCCGGCTCCAGGATCCACGTGTTGCTGCGCGGACGCTCGAACGCCTGCCCCTGCTTCACGTTGGCCAGCATCATGTTGTAGCCGTCGGCCCGCACCTTGGCCGCCAGAGCGCGCCCCAGCGCGAGATCGAACCCCGCCTGCCAACGCGGCTCCAGCTCGCTGGCGCGGTCGTCCTCGCCGGCCTGAAGCGTGCGGCACAGCAGATCGAGCTTCGGCTGCAACAGCGCCGCCGACCGCTGCGCGAGCGACAGAAGTTGCGCGAGCTCCGCCTCGTCGCGCTTCGGGAACCGCAGCTGCACGTCTTCCAGCGGAGACGCCCACGTCAACTGCGCCGCCTCGACCAGCGCCCGGCGGCACCGGCTGCTCTCGACGTTCCGCCGGTATTCCTGCACGGTCACATACGCTGGCTGGTAACGCCGCATCGCGTCGGGATCGAAAAACGCCGTGAAGTGCGCCGCGAGGTTCGCCGTTTCCGCCCCGGTCACGGTGCGGCCGAGCACGCGGTTGGGGTGCGTCGAAAAATACAGGCCGCCCGTTTCGTAGCATAGCCGCGTCAGGGCGAACGGCCCGAAGCCCGAGTCGAGCAGCTCCTCGTCGCCGCCACGGGCGAACCGCAGTTTCAGGGCCTCGGGCAGCAGCGACTCGGGGCCAAGCCTCACCGGCACCCACTGCGGCCGCTGGTCGAACGCCGGGTTCGGATCGATCCACTTCACGTACGCCGTTTCGCGACCAAACGGCGCCGGCCGCCCAACCACGTACACCGGCATGCCGAACCGCCGGCACACATCCACCGTGTCGTCCAGCAGCGCGAAGTCGTCGCCCGCCTCGTCGGTGAACACGATGATCATCACTCGCCGCGCGCCGTTCTTCCGCGATTGGTATGTGCGAAACTTCTCGGCCACCATTCCCACGGCTTGAAACACGTTCTCCTGCCCGGAGCGGTCGTTCTTGATCGACTCGACGGCCCCCGTGATCAGCTCGATTTGGTCCGTCGGCCTCGCGGTCAGCATCTCCGGCTCCGCGCCGAACCCGACGACCGCCGTCAGCAGCGGCTTGTCGATGTTTCTCGCCAGCGACGGCATCTTGGCCGCTTCGATCACGCCGAGCTCGTCGTAGATGCGGCGAAACCGCTTCACGATTTGCTTGCGTTCGTCGCGCAGGCTGCCCGATTCGTCGAACAGCCACACCACGAGCGTGGGCCGTTGCTCCAGCGACGCGAGAATTTCGTGCGTGAGCCGATCGATCGCCCCCTCGGCGCCGGTCACGCCGACGCTGCCCGAACCCTGCACTGGAAGCTCGTCGGAAAGCTCTGGCCCGCGCGACTCAGTGAACCGAAAATCGGCGTCCACCTCCACCGCCGGCCGGTCGGCGAGCTCCGACATGAGGTTGTCTTGCGTGGCGACGAGCGCCTCAGGACTGAGCGTCGGCGCCATGGCGAGCGCCGCCCCGTCGCCACCGGCCGACAGGGCGCCGATGTTCTCCATCGTGCGGTCGCTCGAGGCAAACTCCCGCGGCGCCGAGTCCACGTCGATGTCCTCGACGGTGTCGACCGACAGCTCGACCAGCGTCTCGCGCTGCGGCAGGGCCAGCGTGAGCGTCGACAGGGCAATGATGCCGGCGAAGTGCACCAGCAGGCTCACGAGCCAGGCCGCGGGCTCCCCTTCGGCGCGCCGGCCGGTGGGCGACGCATTGCGGACCTCCGCCGCGGTATCGTCGGTTGCGGGCTCGAACGTGGGGATCGCATGAGACATACGCGCGCCTGGTCGATCGCC
>JANOIK010000619.1:0-2509 GCA_031407585.1 Planctomycetota bacterium
CGATCGCGTGAGAGCTAAGCTATGCCGCCGCTGCGCGGCTTAGAGGTGCAGTCGAACAATTGCTGACGCCCGTTGGCTATTGGCGGCCGGGGCGTTACTTCGTTTTACTTAGCTCACGTGCCAGCAGACGCCGGCGAGGTCGATGAAGCAGACTTCGCGGCCCCAGGGGACGGTCGTTGGCGCATTGATGCGGAAGCCGGGGAACTTTTCGGGAAGCTGCTTGGCGTCGACCTCGGCCCACCAGGCGTCGAGGTCCGGGACTTCGAGCTTCATCATGAGGTTCTGGGCGAAGTGCTCGTCGTTGTAGTCCTGCAGGATGAAGCGGGCAGCCCCCCAGGCCATGCCGATGTAGTCGCCGGCGTCCCATTGCTCGACTGCGCCGAGCGCGCGGAAGAGCTCGCGGGTCCGCGCGAAGTCGGCGCCGCCGGGGATGAAGGGGAGGAGAGCGGTAGGGGCGGACATGGGAACTACAGCAGAATAGCGGCGCAGGCGACTCGGACCGTTTATCTGGCTCGTTTTCGCATTACGAGTGCGATTAACGAGCAGAGAGTCAAATAGGACGCGCTTGGCTCGGGAACTTGCGCCACGATCAGGTCGAAACCGCCGTTTTGGCGGTCAGTGCTAAAATGCGCGGCTGCAAAATAGTTTTGGAGTTGCTGCGAGTCGGGGATTCCCCGGGGCAGTATGTTGCCGAGGCTAAGCTTCTCGCCATGCCAGTTCCTGAGCGAGACAGAGTCGAAACCGAGTCTGTTTTGATTAAGAACTGGGGGGTAAGGGTTGGTGCCCAAACTTGCCATGGCGCCGGCATTAAACCCTTGCACATTAAACGTGCCGTCGTGATTCGCGAGGGCAACAAACAGACGCTGAGCGTCGAAGTGTTGCCACCAAATAGAGCCACCACCGAATGGGTATTGGGCCGCCAGATCGGCGAGGTCCAGTTTCACTTCTCCTGTTGAGGGAAAGTAGATGAGATCGGGGTTGGGGCCGTCGGTGAGATTTCCCGCGCCGAGGCGTGGATTCTGCACTGTCGCGCCAAGGGGAGACCCCGTGATCGAAAAGCTGCTGGCCTGGTAGGCGCCTGTGAATGAACTAATGCGCGATCCCAAAAGGTTCTCGAGGTTCGCGAGTAGTCCCTGCGTCGAACTGCCGCCCGTGCTCAAAGGCCAAGCGTAAGCGTAATTACTGCCTCCCAGCGTTGGACCTCCGCCTGCATAGGTATATGTCGAAACGGGAACACCGCTCAGCCCCGTGACTGATTGGGCGTAATAGCCGTTGAGCACTACTTTTTCCACGATCGCGCCCGGATCGCGTTGGATGTTCCAATTGGTTGCCTCGTAAGACGAAAGTACCAAGGTGATCGGCTTCATTGGAGCCGAGTGGTTGTACTTAATGCGCACGGTCGCACTGCCTGTGACGTGCTGCTGAAACGAGTGACCGATTGTTTCATAGACGCCGATGACGTGAATTTCCGGCGTCGGCGGCACGTCATTGAGATACGATGAGGTTCCACCGGTGATGATGGAAACCGCAGCGAATGCAGGGCGGGCGAAGGCAACGACGGCAATCGCGAAGCAAACGCCAGCGAGACGCACCATGCCAAATGAGCGAAATCGAGTCATTAGCGGCGCCTTGAGAAGAGCGAGGGAAAAGAGGGGCCGGACAATTGGCGATTGTCCGATTGAGGTCAATCAACCCTTCCTAGTCTATACGACCGCGTCGGATGCGCCTTAGTCATTTGAGGGATTCCTTACAATTCTGACACTACCAAATCCCCCACCTCGCTCGTGGAGTAACCCATCTTCCCCGCGTTTTGGCTCTTCATCTTTGTGCCGGTCACCTTCATGATCGCGTCCATCACGCGCTTCGCGGCCTTCGGCTGACCTTGCTGTTCGAGCAGCATGCTCACGGCGTTGATTGCGGCGATGGGGTTGATCTTGCCCGTGCCGGTGTACTTGGGGGCGCTGCCGCCCATCGGCTCGAACATGCTGACGCCGCCCTTTTCGGGGTTGATGTTCCCGCCAGCGGCCACGCCCATGCCGCCTTGGATGATGCCGCTGAGGTCGGTGATGATGTCGCCGAACATGTTCGTCGTGACGATCACGTCGTAGTACTCAGGGTTCTTCACGATCCACATGCAGCAGGCGTCGACATGGTTGTAGTCCTTCTCGACGTCGGGGTACTCGGCGCCGACTTCCTGGAACGTGCGCCACCACAGGTCGTGGCTGAGGATGACGTTCGTCTTCGCGACGAGCGTGAGCTTCTTGCCCTTGGGGTTGTTGCGCTTGCGGGTCAGCTCGAAGGCGTAGCGGACGCAGCGCTCGCAGCCTCTGCGGGTGTAGAGGGCCGTTTGCGTGGCGACCTCGTTCGGCGTGCCTTTGTGCATGAAGCCCTGGACGCCGCAGTAGAGGTCCTCGGTGTTCTCGCGGACGACGATGAAGTCGATGTCCGCGGGACCCTTGTCGCGCAGCGGGGACTCGACGCCGGGGAACAGCTTCACCGGGCGGAGGTT
>JANOIK010000647.1:0-1897 GCA_031407585.1 Planctomycetota bacterium
GCCCGCGATGTTCCAGAAAGACCTGCCGCCCTCCGTTGCCAACGAGCTCGACCGAAGCGGGCTCAACGGCGTTCCCCTCCTGCTCGCCACGACCACCGAACTCTCCCTCTCGGGACGCCCCGAGCGGCACTGGATCGTCGCTAACCGCGATAATGTCGCGGCGATTGCCGACGGCGTTGGCCACAACGGCGAGGCGAAGGCCCCCACCGTCGCCGCCCATGTCGCCCTCAGCGAGGTCGCCGAGTTCCGCACCCAGGCCGCCGTCGGCTCGGGCTTTCTGCAAGCGTACGTCGACGACCTCTGGGTCGACCTGGCTCGGTACTCGAACGCCGAGGCCGACCAGTTCCACCGCGTCGCCCGCTACCTGGAAGACCTACGGACCAGCGGCGCCCTGGTCGTCGACCACGACGCAGCGCCCGCGGCAAAGAACTGTCCAACCTGCGGCGGACGCTTGACCGCCGTCGGCGCTCCCTGCCCGCGGTGCATTCCCCGCAAAGCCATCCTCACGCGGCTGGGCCACATGCTGTGGCCGCACCGCACAATCGCCGCCGTCATGTGCGGTCTGATGCTCGCGGCCGTCGCGGCCGAGCTTGTGCCGCCGAAGCTGCAGCAGTATTTGGTCGACGACATCCTCAAGGGCGGCGCCGGCGCCCCGGCGCCGTCGGAGCTCACCTCCGCGCTGCTCTCGGTCGTGCTCGCGCTCGCGATCACGCGCATCGGGCTCAGCATCGTCAATTTTATCAAGGGCCGGCTCGCCACGCGCGTCGGCGTCACGCTCACGTTTGACCTGCGGGCGAAGATGGTCGAGAAGCTGCACGCCCTCGGCCTCGACTACTACGACCGCCACCAGGTGGGCGCCCTCACCAGCCGCGTTGCCTACGACAGCGAAGTCGTGCAAAGCCTGCTGCAACAGGTGACCGGCGGCTTCTTGCTGCAGATTGTCCAGGTCGTGGCCGTCGGCGCCATGATGTTCACGATCAACGTGAAGCTCGCGCTCTACACGCTCATCCCCGCTCCGCTAGTGATTGGCGGCAGCTACTTCTTCTGGAAGCGGGTCCACCCGAAGCACTACCGCTTCTGGGATTCCAGCAGCAAACAGGCGGGCATGCTCACCGGCATGCTCGGCGGCATCCGCGTGGTGAAGGCGTTTGCCCAGGAAGACCGCGAGTACCAGCGGTTCAATCGCATTAGCAACTACCTGCGCGAGTGCCGCACCAATGTCGATTACTCGACCGCCGCGTTTAGTGCCACGATGGCCCTCATCTTCAGTCTCGGCGGCCTCATCGTGTGGTACGTCGGCGGCCGCGAGGTGCTCGAGGGCCTCAGCGCGCCGGGCAAGCACATGACGCTCGGCGAACTCATGGCGTTCCTCGCGTACCTGGCCATGTTCTACACGCCGCTGGCGACGCTCTCGCAGTTCACCACGTGGTTCACCAACTTCCTTACCGGCTGCCAGCGCGTGTTCGAGCTGCTCGACACGCCGGTCGACTCGACCGATCCCGCGAACCCCGAGCCGCTCCAGCGCGTCGAGGGGGGCATCAAGTTCGAGAACGTGTCGTTCGGCTACGAACGACACCAACCCGTGCTGCGCGGCGTCGACTTCGAGATCGCCCCCGGCGAGACGATTGGCATCGTGGGCAAGAGCGGCAGCGGCAAGACGACGCTCGTGAACCTGCTCTGCCGGTTCTACGATGTGAACGAGGGCCGCGTGCTGGTCGACGGCCACGACGTGCGGAACGTGGCGTCGCATGACTTGCGCCGCAATATCGGCGTCGTGCGACGCCACGTTTCGCACGTCGTGGCCGTCGACCAGCACGCGGCCCTCGTTCACGTCGTAGAACCGGCAGAGCAGGTTCACGAGCGTCGTCTTGCCGCTGCCGCTCTTGCCGACGATGCC
>JANOIK010000678.1:0-2870 GCA_031407585.1 Planctomycetota bacterium
GGCGGACAGAATTCTGTTTTCTCGCGGACAGAATGGGAACAGTCTGGGTAAGGGAGCGGCTTTTTTCCGGGTTTCGGCGACGTTCGGGCCGTCGTGATGTGTCCGCTTTGGGTCTCATACTGTCCGCTTTTAGTGTTTTAGCGTCCGCTTTTTAGGTTTTAGCGTCCGCCTAAGGGGGTGGGAGTCGCTCCTTCTGACCGGGGAACGGGCGCAACCATCGCTCCCTACGCGCCATGATGCGCCCCATGACGTGGTCTTATGTCCACGCCACCCCTCACCCTAGCAGGGGTGTTGGCACAATTTCTAGTCACTTGAAAAAGATTTCGGGAAATCGTTTTCCGGGCGGGGCTCAACCGCAAGCGAGAGCTCGAGCCGGGATTTATGATGGACGCCTGGCGGCTTGGGCGACGGCGTTATTTCGATGATCAAAGAACCGTGGATCAAACGCGGCGTAGGCTACGCGGCGGCGGCGCTGATCGTGGCCCTGTGCACGCTGGTGAGCGGGCTGAGCCATTGGTGGGACCTCGACGTCGCCAACCTGGTCATGATCTTTCTAGCCGGCGTGGCCCTGACGGCCGCGAAATTTGGGCGCGGGCCGGCGCTCGCGGCAATCGCTTTAAGCGTGTTGTCGTACGATTATTTTTTTGTGCCGCCGGTGTTCGCGTTCGCCATGGTCGAGGGGCAGTACGTGATCACGCTGGTCGTGATGACGGCGATCGGGCTGCTCATCAGCGATTTGACGAGCCGCCTGCAGGCGCAACTGCGGGCCTCGCGGGCGCAGGAGCGGCGGGCGATGCAGCTTTATCGCATGTCGCGCGAATTCGGCCAGGCGACGGGAATGACAGCGCTGCTGGCGAGCGCGGGCAACGTTGCGGCCGATGCGTTCGATGGCGAAACCGCGATCTACGTCCGCGATCCGACCGGCGGCCTGGGCGTGCGCTTCGGCGCCGGCGGGGCGCTCGCCAACGATCCGGACAGCCTGACCACGGCGCGCTGGGTCGCCGAGCAGGGCCGAATCGCGGGCCGCGGATCCGGGGATCTGCCGGCGATTGCCGCCCTGTTTGCGCCGATGGCGGGGCTGCACGGCACGATCGGCGTCTTGGCGGTGCGGCCGCGGCAGACCGATCGGTTCGACGACGAGGAGGAGCGTCGCACGCTGGAAACGTTCGCCAATTTGCTCGCCCTGACGCTGGAGCGCGACCAGTCGATCTTCGAGGCGAACGCGGCGCAATCGCACGTGGCGCGCGAGAAGCTGCGCAACACCCTGCTGACGTCGATCTCCCACGATCTGCGATCGCCGCTGGCGACGATCGTGGTGACCGCCACGGAACTTCTCGAAGGGCCGGCCGAAGAACGACCGGAGATCCGGCGCGAGGTGCTGAAGACGATCGTCGACGAGACGCGGCAGCTTGCGCGCCAGGTCGACAACCTGCTGGACATGGGCCGGCTCAACTCGAGCGAGGGACCGATCGCGTGCGATTGGCAGGTGCTGGAGGAGCTGATGGGGGTAGCGCTGGGGCGGCTGCGGCGCGAGCTTGCGGGGCACACGGTTCGGATCGACATTCCGGCGGACTTCCCCATGCTGTGGGCGGCGGGTGATCTGCTGGGGCAAGTGCTGCTGAACCTGCTGGAGAACGCGGCGCGGTACACGCCCGCGGGAAGTTGCATCACGATTGGCGCCCGCCGCAGCGGCGGTTGGGCCAGGGTAACGATTGCCGACGACGGCCCTGGGCTGGCGCCGGGAAGCGAGACGACGGTGTTCGACAAGTTCGTGCGCGGAGCGACCAAGGCGCCCGACGGTCGGCGGGGGCTGGGGCTGGGGCTGGCGATCTGCCGAAGCATCGTGCGAGCGCACGGCGGCGAGATCACGGCGGCGAATCGCGCGGAGGGCGGCGCCGAGTTTGCGATGCTGTTGCCCTGTCAGACCGGGGGAGCGCCGTTTACGCTGGACGGGGCGGCGGCGCGGCGGATGTAAGAGACAATCTTCCGGCCCCCTCCCCTCGGCGGGGAGGGCTGGGGAGGGGGGATGAAGCGGAGAAACGCATCGCGAGTTGATTCCGCGGCGCGTGTACCCACTTCGTCACCCCTCCCCTAACCCCTTCCCATCAAGGGGAGGGGAACGGAGGAATTCGTTTGAGGGCCGTTCGATGATTGGACAAGTTGACAAATCCACGCCGCCTTTGGTGCTTGTCGTGGAGGACGAGGCGCCGATGCGGCGTTTTTTGGTTTCGTTCTTGTCGCGGTTCGACTATCGGCTGGCCGAGGCGGCGACGGGCGAGGAAGCGCTGGTCGCGGCGACGAATTCTCCGCCGGACCTGGTGCTGCTGGATTTGGGATTGCCCGACATGGACGGGCAGGACGTGCTGCGGCGGCTGCGAGAGTGGCTGCGGGCGCCGATCATTGTGGTGAGCGTACGCGACCAGGAGAAGCAGAAAATCGCGGCACTCAATGGCGGGGCCGACGATTATCTGACCAAGCCGTTCAGCACGGGCGAACTGCAGGCGCGGATCCAGGTGGCGTTTCGGCACGCGGCCCAGGGGGTGGGCGAGGCGAGCGCGCTGTTCGAGTGCGGCGAGCTTTCGATCGATCGGACGGCGCGGCAGGTGCGCGTCGCGGGGGCCGAGGTGCGGCTTACGCGGCTGGAATACAAGCTGCTGGTGACAATGGCCAAGTACGCCGGCAAGGTGCTGACGCACCAGTTCCTGCTGGCGGAAGTGTGGGGTCCGAAGCGTGCGGACGACACGCAGCATCTGCGGGTGTTCATGGCGGGCCTGCGGCGGAAGATCGAGGCGGAGCCGGCGCGGCCGCGGTATCTCATAACGGAGCAAGGCGTCGGATATCGGCTGGCAACCGACTAGAGAAGAAGCGGC
>JANOIK010000682.1:0-5672 GCA_031407585.1 Planctomycetota bacterium
AACCTCCCGCGGCTGCGCCGCCCAGGTAGCCGCGGACGGCAACCTGGGCCACCCTCGCTTTAGTTTCCTCCGGCCCCCTCCCCCTGGACGGGAGGGCTGGGGAGGGGGGGACGCGGAAGGTACACGCTCAACCCGCTGATATTAAACTCACGCCCCGAATCCCCTACCGCCCCGCCGCAACCTCCGCCTCGCCGCGCTCCCCCTCGCGCAAAATATAACTAAACGCCCCCAACAACTCCCCACGCTGCACCGCGTGGCACTCCAAACACTGCTTCCCCGCCCGCAGCGACCCCAACATTCGCACCGCGTTCGGCTGCTCCTCGACGATCACATCGACGTCCGTCCGCAGCTTCGCCAAAGCCGCCGCCTCGAACGCATCCAGTTCCCGCGTCGGCGCATCATGGCTCGCCAGCTGGTCCATCCGCGGCAGGTGGTCCAGCACATACACCCGCGGCTCGTCGAACTTCAGAAGACTCACGAGCTCCAGTCGTTCGACCGCCCACGCATGCGGGACCTGGAGCGCCACAGTCGCCGGAGCATGAAACGCGTGCGAAATAAATCCCGCCACCTTTGTCAGCGGCTCGACGATCCACCCAAACCCCGCGGGGTCCAAGAAATCGTCCCGGCTGGCGACGTGGAGATCTTCGACCCTCTTCACGCGGTCACGAGGGAAAAACGCCACGTCCCAGTCGCCGTAAGAACGCTCCGCGTCAGGGGAAGATATTTCGTCGAACGCGATGTCCGAGAGCTCCGGCCGATCGATCCACGACCGCGACGGCCGCGGCATTCGCGACACGCCAAATCCTTCCGAGCCCGCAAAGTTCTTGGAAGCCTGCGTATGGAGCCACTCCAGGCCGAGCTGCCGACTTCGATACGAGCGACGCGGGAGCTCCATCTCTAGGAGCGTCCCCTCGACATGAATCGACAGCACGGGCGCCGCGCCGGCAGCTGCCTGGCCGCGACGCTGTTGCTCATAGGCCAACCGCGGCTTGAGTGACGCGACCTGGGTTTCGCGCCGTAACTCCACCAGGTCCTGCCGTTCATTTCGAATCACCAGCGCGCCGACCACAAGCGACACGAGCAAACATCCGATCGCGATTGCGCCCAGCGTGCGCGTTCCTAGCGGCGAAAGCCACGCGCAAGCGAAGCCCGCCACGAACAACAGTCCCATCTGTACCAACAGCGGCAGCGACCCAAACGGCAGCGCGCAAAGGAAGACCATCGGCAGCGTCACGACCGGCGCCAGCCAGCGCGAGAAACTCTCCGACCGCGCGATCCCGAACCACAGCAGCGACATGAGCGCCGCGATGATGGTCACGACCCAGAATGGTCCGTTATCAACCCCCGCCTGCCCAACGCACCAAAAAAACACCCCCGCCGCGGTCAATACGGCGAACGCCTCTTTGAGTGACATGACATGCCTCCACCTCCATTTCCCACACCCTCGAATCTACACCCGAGCTCCCGTCCCTGTCGAACAAATGCAATGCCCCCCGCCTTTAATCGCACCAACCGCGACATAGCCCCCGGCGCAAGCCGTGGGGTTGCCCTCGCACGCCCTAGCGCCGTACGGTGGGTGCTTCGCTCTCGACGCCTGAACCCCGACCCTGAGCCCCGAACCCTTCCATGGCCGACGAATCGATGACCCGTTGCGAGACCAAGCGCCTTTACAAGACGGGCGCCGTCAAAGAATGGCGCTGGGTCGAGGTCGCGGTCGCCGACCTGCCCCCGGGCGCCGAAAACCTCATCCGCTGCGCGCACTGCCACGGCACCATCAAGCTCCACCAAGAAAAGGGCGAAACCGGCCCGCCCCAACACGCCAAGCACAAAGCCCGCACCGACGCCGACAACTGCAAAAACGGCCGCGGCGGCAGCCGCTCCTCCAAACCAGTCGCTTAACCCCCGGTTCTTCAAACCGGGGGCGCCCTCTGCGCTTGGGTGCCATGCCCTCGTCCGCGTGGGCATGCGAAGTGCTATGTGGGCGCACCTCACCTACGACGCTGCCCCAAGAACAACGCCACCGCAACGCTCGCCATCAGCGCCACACTCCCCGGCTCCGGCACAGCCGTGTTCGCCACGAACACCCCGCCAGTCGTGGTGCTTCCCGAACGCAGCTCCAGCGCAAACACGAGCTGCCCTGCCTCGTTAAAGACTTCGGCCTCGCCGCTCTCGCCGCCGGAGCCGTTGAACGGTCGGATCACCCGGACCGTTCGCAAATCCTCGATCAGCGGATCGTCGTTGACGTCGAACAAGTCGCCTTCGCGAACAACCAAGTTCAGGCGTCCGGCAAGGTCCGTCGCCCAAATCCCTAGGTCGTTCGCCGTTGTCACGCCGGGCCCGCCGAGCTGCGCCAGGAAGGCGACTTGGCCATTGCGGTTGAACGAAGGGTTGCCTTGATTCTGGACCTGCAGGCTCGCAAAGGTCAGCCCCGCCGGCACTCCCGGGGCGGCATCGCCCTCGCGCATAACGAGCTCCAGCCCGGCATCCCCTTCGCGCCACAATCCCCTGTCATTGGCTTCCGTCACATCGGGTCCCGTAAGTCGCGCTGCGATGGCAATCCGTCCCGCGCCATTGAGCACGCTACCCCCGACGCCGAAGACAGTCCCCGCAGGCGTCCCCGGAGCCGGCTGCCCTTCCTGATAAGCAATTCGCAGCGAGCCCACCGATCCTTCGTAGATCACGTAGTCGTTGGTCGCATCAATGGTAGGGCCGAGGAGCGTTGCCCCAAACGTTACCTGTCCCGCATTATTAAGCTTTGCTGTAGTGACGGTGTCGTAGGCGACCCCCGCAGGTTGCCCGGGCGCGGGCAGTCCTGTTCGCGCGATCTCCGTCAATTCGACGCCGCTATCAAGCCAGAGGCTTAAATTGTAAGGGAGGCCTGCATCGTAATAGTGGTAGGCGATTTGCCCAGCGTCGTTGATGGCCACGCCGCTAATGCTTTCGAGGAAAATGCTTTCCGTATCCTTGATGACAGTCGTTTGCCCGCCGCGAGTCGTGCCTACGCCTAGGCCCATTTGCTGAGGCGGACCTGGATTGACGAGATCTCCGAGAAACGCCAATTCTCCGGCGCCATTCTGAAGAAATCTGGCTTGCACGCCGAACAGAAGCCATCCTGGAGGGGCAGCGTCGAGCGGATGCGACCCGGCCGCGACCAGCTGCGGCGCGCCCGCCGACGGTGCTGAGTAGAGCGCCGACACCGCAGCAGTGGGATTGCCATCGTTGACTTGGGAATTCGACAGAACGGTGAAGAACGCCGTGTGGCCCGAGTCGCTGACCCGAGGCGACTGAAACTGGTTGAAGACTCGTGCCCCAAGCGCGCCCGGCGCTAGTTCAGCATTGAGGGCAACCTTCTGTAGCGTCCCGCCGCCGCCCTCGCTCCAGATTCCCGTGACGGCCAGTGCACCGGGCGTTCGCAACAGGTTCGCCTGAGCAATAAATGCGGTTTTCCCCGCGTCGTTTATCGAAGGCGACGAAAAAGGAATTCCAAACTCCGGCCGATTCGCCGGGGCGCCCGGCGCCGCCTGTCCGGTAAGCGCCACAGTACGAATCGGAATTGCCCACCCCGTGGACGCGATCAACCCCACCGCCAGCGCAGCAAGCCGCCTCAGATGTCCGCACTTCATGAGACCTCTCCGCAAAGAAACGAACGCTGAGATGTTCCGCACCCGCGCCCGTCAGTTGGCTTGCCCGTGCCCCCAATATAGGGCCGCCGATCCAAAATCTCCAACATCTCCCGGTTTTAGCCCCCAGTTCTTCAAACCGGTGGCTCCCCACGCCGCCCATAAAGCCGGCGATGGCATCGCCGGTCCCCCTACCGCGACGCCCCGAATCCATTGTTGCCGCGTCCGCGCAAGTGGCCCAATTCCACCCCTTGACAACACGGGTCAAATCATGTACACTAGTACACAAGAGCCTTTGCGCCGGACTTCCATCCGTTCAACCGACAACCACCATGTTCCAAGCAACGAATACCATCGCTCGTTTGTCCGAGAGAGCGGACACAATGCACGCCGAAGCGGACACAATGCGACCCAAAGCGGACAGTATGCGGCCCCAAACGGACACTAAGGACGCCCAAGAGGACGCTTCCCAACGCTCCCACCTTCGCGGAGCCCCGAGTTTTCCAGCATCCTGTAACCCAACCCCCGCGATTCTGTCCACAAACAACAAAATCCGAACGTCCAACCGGACAAATCAACGGCGGCGGCGAACCCTCCACCCCGCCCCCCACCTCCTGTTCCCATTCCCCCTCAGCATTCACCATTCAGCATTCCGATTCGCCCTCCCCCTTCCTCTCTCCGCCTTCCCCCTTCGCACCCCGTGAGCCACAATCGACTCTTTGGAGGTAACCCACCGTGGCGACTAATACACCAACATCACGCGGCGCCATCACGCCCCAGCCGGCTGATCGCGGCGCCCTGCCCGATGACCGCGGCCGCTTCGGCGACTTCGGCGGCCGCTACGTGCCCGAGACGCTCGTCTACGCGCTCGACCAGCTCACGGCCGAGTACGAGAAGGCCCGCGGCGACGCGGCGTTTCAGGCCGAGCTGGACGATCTGCTGCAGCACTACGTGGGTCGCCCCTCGCCGTTGTACCACGCCAAACGGCTGAGCGAGCGGATCGGCGGCGCCCAAATCTGGCTCAAGCGCGAGGACCTCAACCACACCGGCGCCCACAAGATCAACAACACGCTCGGCCAGGCCCTGCTCACGCTCCGCATGGGCAAAACCCGCGTGATCGCCGAGACGGGCGCCGGCCAGCACGGCGTCGCCACCGCCACGGCCTGCGCTCACTTCGGCCTGCCGTGCGTCGTGTACATGGGCGAGGAGGACATCCGCCGCCAGGCGCCGAACGTGTTCGCCATGAAGCTGCTGGGCGCCGAGGTCCGCCCCGTGACCAGCGGCAGCCGCACGCTGCGCGACGCGATCAACGAGGCGATGCGCGACTGGATGAGCAGCGTCGCCGACACGCACTACATCCTCGGCTCGGTCGTAGGCCCCCACCCCTTCCCCACCATCGTTCGCGACTTCCAATCGGTCATCGGCCGCGAAACGATCGACCAATTCCGCATGCGTCTTAACGGTCGCCTCCCCACGATGGCTATTGCCTGCGTCGGCGGCGGCTCCAACGCCGCCGGCATGTTCTACCCCTTCGTCGAACACAAAGATGTCGAGCTCGTCGGCGTCGAAGCGGGCGGCCGCAGCGACCAGCCCGGCGACCACGCCTCGCCGCTCACCTACGGCTCGCCCGGCGTCCTGCACGGCAGCTTCAGCTACGTGATGCAGGACGAAGACGGCCAGACGAGCCCCGTGCACTCCGTGAGCGCCGGCCTCGACTACCCCGGCGTCGGCCCCGAGCACAGCTACTGGAAAGACGCCGGCCGAGTTCGCTACACAAGCTGCCGCGACGACGAGGCGCTCAAGGCGTTCGACGCCCTCGCATCCAGCGAAGGCATCTTGCCGGCGCTCGAAAGCAGCCACGCGATCGCCAAGGCGATCGAGCTGGCGAAGGGCCGCTCGACCGACGACAACATCGTCGTCTGCCTCAGCGGCCGCGGCGACAAAGACGCCAGCGAGATCGCCCGCCTGAAAGGAGTGAAGTTCGGCTGATGCCTAAGATCGACCAACTCTTCACGAAGCTCCGAAGCGAGAAGCGCAAGGCGCTCATGCCAT
>JANOIK010000557.1:0-1663 GCA_031407585.1 Planctomycetota bacterium
CGCGAGCGGCATTCTGACCGTTGACGCAACCGGGTTGTATGTCCGGCGGTAAATCGACTCAACAAAAGCCACCAGCTCCGCCGGTGGACTCCGTTATTCGATGGGTCCCCGGCAGAGCCGGGGGCTCGCATTCAACAAGGATGGTCGAGATGCGAAGCGTACTTGCGGCGATGGCGTTGGTTCTCACTGCAGCTCCATCTTTTGCCGCTGAGACGGAAATCACTGGCCCGGACGATGCGGCAGTCGCCGCCGCGGTGAAGGCGCTCAAGGTCGCTCCGGGCGAGACGATTGTGTTCGTCGAGGACTTGCACTGCGCAACCTGCGCAAAGAAAGTCACCGGTCGGCTGTTCAAGCTCAAGGGCGTGAAGCGCGTGCGGACGAGCGTGAAGTTTGACGCCGCGGTCGTAACGATGCAGGCTCAGAAGGCGCTGGATACGGTCGCCGCGTGGGAAGGACTGCAGGCAGCCGGTTATCAGCCGACGCGGCTGGTCGGTCCGGAAGGCGTTTATATCGCCGACGGCGACGAGCGGGCGCCCTTAAAAGTCGCGGAAGCACCGACGCCTGGACGAAACTAGCCGTTTGGCCGGTGAATCCGAGTATCGCGCCGCGGTTAGGTCCTCAGCAGACGCTTCACCTGCGACGAGGACCGCGGCCATGCCGGCGCTAACGATCACCAAACACCCGGACGGCGGCTACCTGCTGCGATCGGAGTGCATCATAGCCCGTCCGATCGACGAGGTGTTCGAGTTCTTCTCGAACGCCGCCAATCTCGAACGGCTGACGCCGCCGTGGCTGAACTTTGAGATCCTTTCGCCGCAGCCGATCGCGATGCATCCGGGGCGGCTGATCGACTACCGACTGCGCATCCGCGGCTTGCCCGTGCGATGGCAGTCGGAGATCACGGCGTGGAACCCGCCGCACGATTTCGCGGATGAGTCACGCCGCGGCCCGTACAAGTACTGGCGGCACAACCACCGGTTCGAAGCGGTGGACGGCGGCACGCGCGTGGTCGACGAAGCCCACTACGACGTGCCCGGCGGAGCGTTGCTGGGCCCGCTGATCCACCGGCTCGTAGTGGGCCGCGACGTGCGGAAGATTTTCACCTACCGGCAGGAGCAGTTGGGGGCGATTTTTCCCAAACTCCGTTCCTCCGGCTCCCTCCCCCTTGCGGGGAGGGCTGGGGAGGGGGTTGAAGCTGGTACACGCTGAGCGGATCGGCAATGCGAAGCGGGTACACGCTTCGCCACCCCTCCCTAACCCTCCCCGTCGAGGGGAGGCGACCGGAGGGATCGTTGAGGCTACTCAGTAAGCTCGGCCAGCGTTTGCTTCAGCTCGCGGCGGGTTGCTTCGCTGTACTCGATGTCGAACCACGCGATGCGGCCGTCGCCGTCGAGAACGTAAAGTCTCGGCAGGGCGCCGGAGCCGACTTCGGCGAACGCGGTCCCTTGCTCATCGGCCAGTTGCGTGAACTTGGCGCCGCTGTCGGTGAGCGTTGCCTCAGCGGCGTCTTGCTTTACTCCGACGGCGATGCCGACGATCGACACGCCATCACCCGCGGCGGCGACCAAGTCGTGCAGCGCCGTTTTCGACATCCACCGATCGTCGGTCCAGAACGCGACGACGGTCGCCTTGGCGCCCGCGAGCGACTTGACGCTGGCATCTC
>JANOIK010000693.1:0-2316 GCA_031407585.1 Planctomycetota bacterium
CCCGTGGCGACGTTAACAGTTTTGGTGAATTGTGTGATGTCGTTGTCTCATGCTAACTAACAAATCCCTCCGCCGCGGGCAAGAAAATTGGTGGTGCTGTTTCCGCTGACGGTGCTTTGTGTGAGCGTTACGTTGCCGTTAGCATAAATCCCGCCGCCGTCGCTGAAGTTTCCCGCGGTACTGTTGCCGCTGATCGTGCTCTGATCGATGGTGAGACTACCGGTGGTGATTGAGCGGATCGCGCCCCCGCCCATGCTGCTGCCCGTGGTTCTGCCTCCGGTGAGCGTCAGCCCGCCGAGGATGAAGTCCCCCGTCATCGCCGTGATGTTGAAGATCCGCGAAAGCTGATTTGCAGTGATCGTCACGTTCGCGGCCAGCGGCCGGGCGTCGATCGTCAGCGCCTCGGCGGCGACGAGCTCCAAGCCGCCCAGGAGCGTGATCGTCTGGCTGCTGAGCGCGGGGGCAAACGTAATGACGTCGGCGCCCGCGGTCCCGTTGGCGGCGAGCATCGCCTCGCGGAGCGAAATGCCGTCGCCGCCGGCATTGGCGAGCAAGGTCGCAATCGTCGTCGTGTCGCCGTTGACCACATCGAGATTGTTGCCAACGACGACGCCCGCCAGCAGCCGCCGGTCTTCGAGGGCCTCCAGCCGCAGCGGGCGGTCCAGGGGCCGCCGCTGGTCACCGTGGCGATCAATACGGCGGCTCCGACGAGTGCGTCCGCGGACGCTTCCATGAAATGGAACCGAGTGGGACATACATGCCATCCCTTCGCGACGGAGCGGCGAGCAGAAATCTCGCTGCGAAACCCGATCGTCAAGAATCACCGACCAAAGACCAATGGTCCTGGTGGCTGGGCGCGCCGGCGTGCGCCGTCGGCAGGGCCAGAGAGCCGCCATCCTAAGCCCACGGCCGGGCCATGACAACGAATTTCATGCCCGCATTGGCCAGGAATATGAAATTCTTCACGATAATCCTCCAGAATGGCGGGCCGTTCGGCGAGCCGCCTTGCCAGGCCACGCGGTCTTGCAGAAGCTCAATCGCGCCGCCGTCTGAGTGCGTCGCAATTCCTTGGATTCTCGGCGAAGCTCGGCCGAATAGGGTGTTGTGTTACAATGGACCGCTTTGCGACAGGATTTCTCGACCTCTCTCGAAAGGGCGGCGCCCATGCACATTGCTGCGGTTCGGACGAAGCTTTACCGCTGGAAGGGCCCCGTGAAGACCGACGACACGGTCTTCGCCACGCCGCTCAGCGCACTCGCCTTCCAGAGCGACGCTCAGGCGCCGTTTCGGTTTTTTAGTTGGCTCGTCGTCGAGGTCGAGACGGCCGATGGCCGCGTTGGCTACGGCAATGCGGGCCTCTGCCCCGACGTGACGCGGCAGATTGTCGACGCGAAGCTCACGCCGCTCTTGGTCGGCGAGAACGCGCTCAACAACGAGTACCTGTTCGAGAAGATGTACCGCAGCACGATCGCCTTTGGGCGCAAGGGCGCGGCCCTCGCGGCGATCAGTGCGGTCGACATCGCGCTGTGGGACCTCAAAGGCCAGGCGTGCGGCCAGCCGGTGTTCGTGCTGCTGGGCGGTCGCACGAAGCCGTCGATCCCCGCGTACTACAGCCGCCTTTACACGCGCAACCTCGACCGCCTGCAGCAGGAGGCCGCCGCGTGCAAAGCCGCCGGCTTCCGCGGAATGAAGATGCGGTGCGGCTATCCTCTGACCGAAGGCCTCGCGGGGCTTGAGAAAAACGTCGAGATGGTTCGCGCCACGCGCGAAGCGGTGGGCGACGACGTCGACGTGATGGTCGAATGTTACATGGGGTTTGACGTCCCGTACGCCCGTCGTCTGCTGAAGCGAATCGAGAAATACAATCCGCGGTGGGTCGAGGAGCTGCTGCTGCCGGACGAAATCCACAACTTCGCGAAGCTCCGCGCCGCGACCGACATCCCCATCTCCGGCGGCGAGCACGAGTTCACCCGTTACGGGTTCCACGATCTACTGCAGGCCGGCGCCCTCGACATTTTTCAGTTCGACGTCAATCGCGTCGGCGGTTTCACCGAGGCCCAACGGATCTGCCACATGGCGCACATCCACGGCGTCGAGGTGATTCCCCACGGCGGGCAGATGCACAACCTGCACGTCGCGATGAGCTCGTTCGCCTGCCCGATGGCCGAGTACTTCCCGCAGACCGAGATCGAGGTGGGCAACGAGATGTTTTGGTACATCTTCGACGGCGAAGCGGTCGCCGAGAATGGGCAACTGCAACTCGACGACAACCGCCCGGGCATGGGCCTCACGCTGAAGACCAAGGGGCTCGAGAAT
>JANOIK010000695.1:0-2782 GCA_031407585.1 Planctomycetota bacterium
CCCCGCGATCGTGGCGCGTTTCGATACTCCCCCAGCTCGACTCTCACCAAACGCTTTTCGATCAGTATCGCCATAACGAGCCATGGGACAGTGTTAAGAATCTCGCGTTGGGTCATTCCCACATCGACCTCTACCAATGCCCGGCAGATGTCAGACATTTCGCTGCTGCGCCCTACACAAATTATTTCGCCGCCGTCGGCCGGCAAACCGCTTGGCCTCCGGGCCGCGGTTGCACCGTGAGCGAGATTAAGGACGACCCCGCGAAGACAATTCTGCTCATCGAAGCTGTTGGCCGGGAGTTTCCTTGGTCCGAACCGCGCGACTTCACGTTCGACGAAGCCGTCGCACTACTGACAGGCAAGGCGCCAGGGGCGGCGACGCATCATCGCGTCTTCCGATGCGACGGGTTTTTCTACAAGTCACCGCCGACAAACGGCGCTTCCATGGCATTCGCCGACGGAAGCACGCAGTTCGTCGCGTTGCCCATGTCCAAGGGACTTGCCGTCGCGCTCCTTACAGTCGACGGAGGGGAGGTCGTTGGTCGTGAGTTCAACCGCCTCACCCAGCCCCAACTCGACTACGCTCTCTGCTACGCCTTCGGCGCCTTCGTCCTTCTCGCTCTACTCCCGGCATCGCGATTCTTTCGTAGGAAATCCGAGTTTTCGACGCCGCTCGACGCCAATGCGGCCGCGAATTGACGGTTCCAATTGTCCGCTCTCGCGGACACAATCTTTTCCGGGAATTCTCATCCCGGCGTGCTAGGAATTGTGCCAGCGCCTGTGCTCTTGCCTTGAGGCCGAGGTATTCGGACACTTGCGGATGAGTATCGCGCCGCGATCCAATGTCGACGGAGATTCGAGCACTCCATTATGAAGCCTCGTAAGACGCTCGAAAAAATTCTTGGCGGCTCACGGAACATCGCATTTGGCGACATGCGCCGGTTGGTCGAGGCCTTTGGCTTCCGTCACTCGCGAACGAGCGGAAGCCACCATATCTTTACTCACGACGACGTGCCCGAATTGGTGAATCTGCAGGAAGTTAGCGGGCAAGCAAAGCCGTATCAAATTCGGCAATTCCTCAAGCTCGTGGAAGAGTATAATCTTCAATTGGAGGACGACGAGCCGTGAAAGACTATCACATCAACATCTTTTCCAGCGACGAAGACGACGGCTACATCGCCGACATTCCCGACTTGCGATGCTGTTCGGCATTCGGCGCGACGCCCGAAGAGGCGCTTCGCGAAGTCGAGGTCGCCAAGGCCGCTTGGCTCGAAGCGGCGCGCGAGGCCGGCAAGCCCATTCCTCAACCGACATATCGACCGTTGATTTATCAGGCGGGATAGCGCGTCGTTTGACAGTGCCACGGGATTTGGCCGCTCATCAGCGCCGCAATTGTCCGCCCTCGCGGACACAATCTTTTCCGGGAATTCTCATCCCGGCGTGCTAGGAATTGTGCCAGCGCCTGTGCTATGCATAGATGTGTCGCGCACGCCCTCGCGCGCAACGTGGGTTCGCACCGCAATGCACCGCGAAACCATCGCTTGCGGTTTAGCCGCACGACCGTGCATCGCCACGAGTCCGCACCGCCAAATTCCGTTCCGTACTGGGTACTCCATACTGAGTACCTCGTACTCCGTACCGCAGTGCTCCGTGCTCTCCGCGCCTCCGTGGTCAAACTGATTCATCCCTGCCAACACGTCGTCATGACCAAAATCCACCGAATATTGTCACCGTCCCCATGCGCCGTTCCCCGGCAAACGCCGACTCGCGCCCGCACCGCGGCGTCCAAAATTGGTGAATTTTGGAACGATGCATCGAAATTTCCCAGTGACGTACAAAATTCCCACTCGGTAAAACAAGGCCTTCCGACGTCCGAGCGCTCAAATCGCCGTTTCCATAATTCCGACCATCGGCGCACTGCGTCCTCTTTCTCTTCTCTAAAAACCTCCGCAATTCAGGCCTCAACCATGCCCCTCCGCCTCACCGCCTGCGCGCTGGCCGCGTCGATTTTGTCACTCGTCACCGCGCCGTGCCGCGCCGAAATCCAAACTCTCTACCGCGGCGCCTCGTTCACCGAACCCGAAGCCGCCGCCAAGCTCGCGCGCTACGCGGCCGAGTACGACACCCGTGAGGAGTGGGACGACCGCGCCAAAAAAATCCGCGAAGGCATCCTCGCGGGCGCCCGGCTCACGAAGCTCCCGCCCGCGTGCCCGCTCAACCCCGTTCGCCGCGACCCGAAGTACATCGACGGCTATTTCGTCGAAAACGTCGCCTTCGAAAGCTTGCCCGGCTTCTGGGTCACCGGCAATCTCTACATGCCGCCAATGTTCGCTAAGGGCGAGACCGACCAAAAGTTTCCGGCCATGCTCTGCCCGCAAGGCCACGGCCCCGATGCCAGGCTCATGCCCTACACCCAAACGCGCTGCGCTGCCCTCGCCCGCATGGGCTGCGTCGTCTTCGCCTACGACATGGTCGGCGTCAGCGAGTCCTGGCCCGTGCCCCACAAGCACAGCGAAACCATGCGCCTGCAGATCTACAACAGCATGCGCGTCATCGACTTCCTGGTCTCGCTCGGCATCGACGAGACGCGCATCGGCATCACCGGCGAGAGCGGCGGCGGCACGCAGTCGTTCCTGCTCTCGGCCGTCGACCCGCGCGTCGATCTGAGCGTGCCCGTCGTGCAGGTCTCCGCCCACTTCTACGGCGGCTGCGTCTGCGAGAGCGGCCTGCCCATCCACAAAGACGCCAATCACGAGACCGACAACGTCGAGATCGCCGCCTCT
>JANOIK010000698.1:0-11084 GCA_031407585.1 Planctomycetota bacterium
CTTGGCGAGCGGGACCGCGGCTCGCTAGCACTGCGCGCGTCGGTAAAACGAGCGCGCAGCGGCTTGGGGCCGTCGTCACAACTGTTATCGTCGGCGTAACCGTCAAACTTTGACATTTCAGGCGCCAGCAGCCCGGAGTCAGAAGTCGACGTTTAGCCGCGACGCGAAGGTCCGCCGGAGCGGAGCGCTGCCGGTTGGTGCGATGCCCACGTCCGCGTGGGCATGTGAGGCTCCTTAGACATGGCCACGTCGGAGGACCTCCGTGGCCACGGCGCCTGCGCGATGGCCCGGGTCGATCAGACGCCCATCCCAGAAAGCCCGCCGATATCGGCGAGATTGGTCGCGGCCCCGAGGGCGCCTGCGCGCTCGGCCAACTGGCCCGCCGCAATGAAGCGGTCGAACTCGATGCCCACGGCCTGCTCGACCCGCGCTGCAAGCCATGCTTGCACCGCGTCCGGGACGCCCTCGCAGGTGTCGCTCGCCAGGTGCGAGTCGATCATCGCGTCGTGGAACTTGCGATCTCCGGCGTCCGTGCGGACGACGCCCTCGAACTCGAAACGGCACGTCCCGTCGATATCGCTATTGGCGAAGCGGAACACGCAGTGCCCGTTGTAGAGAAAGTACGTCCGCTCGGCGCCAAACTCGGCGAGTGCGCCCTTAATCTTCTCCGCACGGCGGCGAAACGCGTCCGAAGCATCGAGCGGCGCGTCGACCCGGCCGACCGAGCGCAGCGGCAGGCAGTCGAACGCGATTTCAATACGCGGCGTGAAGTCGGCTGTCATAGCGGGACCTGGGAGAACGCGCATCCGCTTGCGGTTTAGCCGCATTCACGTGCGAAGCCAACGCTCCATCCCAACCTACGGCAGCCCCCACCCGACGGTCAACCAGCCATCGTCCGCCGTCAGCTCGCGCAGCACGAGCACGCCGAACCGCGAGAGCCGCACCGGCTCGATCGGGATCTGCTTGGGAAAGCTTTGCCCCGCGTTGGCCCGGGCATTCATATTCTTCTTCAGCACGCTGCGAAAACCCGTTTCCTCGGCGGTGAGCTGCCGCGGCCACTCGGTGTCGAAGCCCGTGGGAAACGCCTCGATCTCTCCGACGCGGGTGAGCAGAATGCGGTCGCCCTCCTGGCGGATCTCGTAGACGATCACAAAATCCCAGTTCCTGTACTGGCTGTCTTCGGACTGCAGCAGGGCCGCCCGGACGCGAATCATGATGCGGTTGTCGTCGAAGTGCACGCTCGCGGGCGCCTCGGCATTGAGCGTGATTGAGTACGGTTTGAACGGCGGCGGCGTCACGTTGGGCTCGGCGCCGACGGCGTCTTCGATGCGCTCCTGCGCTTCTTCAACCATTTCGGCGCCCGCGCTCGCGGCGGCGGCCAGGTTCGGCCGCGCGACCGACATCAGCTTCAGCCAATTCGGCACATTGCCCTGAATGTCCGGCGGGTTGTCAGCGGTCTGTTGGCCGATCCGCGCGGAGGACAGGGCGAGCGGCAGATAGTTGTTCACCGCCGATTCGTGGAGCTGCGCCGACAAGTCGTGACCGGCCATCATCACGGGCGGCGCCGCGGGGGCGCCCAGTTGATTGCGGCTGGCGAACAGCGTCTCGATGCCCACGCCCGCTTCGCCCGAGCTCATGCGAAGGTAGTCCGGCGAGACGCCGCGACGGATCAGCGGGTTGCGAATCTTGCTTTCGTAATTCACGCGCGCCTTACCCAAGTCGCGGATCACGATTTCATCGAATTCGCGAACCACGCGCTGCCGCGTGTGCTCGCTGGAAATCCGCTCCGCCTGGCCCTTTTGCTGCATCGCCCGTTTCCAGGCGATTTTCTCAATGAGCTTGCGCCCGATTGGCCCGCCCATCTTCCGAATCGAGTGGATCGTGTTGTGCGTCTCCGCTTGCGAATCAAAAACCTCGCCCGACGTGAAGTCGTCTTCGGCCATCGAAATCAGCTTGACCGCCGAGTAAGTTGTCACGCCCGTGGAGTTGACCTGCACCGGCTTGTGGATGCCCCGCGTGCGCGAGTGGGCCTCGCCAGAGTAGAAGATGGCGAGATCCACAGAATCGTCCGACTCGACCAGGTCGTATTGCACGTTGCCCAGGGTGTGAGCGGTTCCGAAAATGCTCGTACCGAGAATGCAGTCGCGTACCGGCCGGACGCCGTCGGTGGGCCGATTAGGCGCCCGCAGCACGAAATTCGCCGAGACGGAGCCAAAGATATTGGGCTGGGCGTAACTCTTCCGCAGTGCGGAGATAAACTCGGGCGATTGGCCCAGGCTGTCGATCACGCCCGCCCCGCGGGCAAGCTGCCGGCCCGTTTCGATCGTCGGCCGCTCGTGATGCCGCTCGAGCAGTTTCTGCAAATCGGAAAGGTAGCGTTCGTAAACGGGACGCGAGTCGCGCACGCGCGCCGTCGCGGCCCACGTGGCGAGCGCCCGATATTTCACAATCGCCTTGGCAACGTCAGTGAAGACCGGCATCTCGAGCCCTGGCTGGTTATTGCGAAAACGCTGGAGAACCGTGTCGAGCTCAGCGAGCGACGCGGCCGTCTCCTCGTAGTCGTCGGCCAGGTGCGCCTGCAGCTTGTCCAGCTGCAGGTAAGTGGTCCAGCCGTCGACGATGCTCGGCGATTTCGCGAGCGCCGCGTCGAGCACCTGAACTTTGCTCTTGAGATCGGAGCGGAGGGCGCCGAATTGCTGCGCCGAAATTGGCGTGTGGTCGCCACGCGACGCCCATGCCAGTTTCGCCAGGTCGCTGACATAACGAGTCTTGAGTTCGGCAATCCGAGCGGCCAGTGCGTCCCGGGCGGCGACGAACGGGCTCAGTTCGAGTCCCGCCGCGCCTTCGTCAAATCGCTGAAGCAGCCGCGCAAGAATTGCCGGATCGGCCTCGTCACCCTTGGCGAGCTCGCTCCGCAGCTCGTCGGCGTGGAGGTACGTTCGCCAGCGGTTAGCGTTGTCGTCCGCGCCCAGCCAACTGTCGAGCGCGTCGAGGGCAGCTTCGGCCGCTGCGGGCGCCTCAGCCGAGGCGTCCGCCGAGGCTCCAACCGTGGGAATCCGCGCAATCGCCACGGCCGCGCAAACCATTGCCGCCCGCAAAGTCATCCAGACGAGTGATCTCACAACGTACTCCTGACGCGCTCACCGTGACGAGAATCCGCCTCGCCTTGCACGGTACATGCTACTTGTCAGGCACGTCTTGCGCCAATTCGCCAAAACGCCCGAAATGTGCAAATTGCGCGCCGCCAGAAACCGTGTGCCGGTCGTGGGGGCTAATTGAAGAGACGCCTGAAAGGCCGAGTGAAAAGACGGGATCCACCCAAAGCTTAGCCCGCGTTCAAGGAACAAAGTGCAGTGCAGAAGGCCTCAGAAATGAGAGGGTCAGAATTAATGCCGGGTTCACGGCCGACGTACATCCGAGGGGGCATGGCGCCCAGCGCTCGCCCCTAGGCGCCGAGCACGATGTACTCGCCGAGGCGTTTCCGAACTCGTTCGAGGCGGTCGTGAGAAATCGCCCCGATTCGTCCCCGAAACTCACGACGAGGAACTACAGCCAGAAACCCAAGGCGGATTAGAGAAGTCGCTTTCAGTCCGCTTGCACGAAAATCGGCGTCGTTCGTCGAGATCAACTCGTCGAATCCGGCAACGACTTGACCCAATTGAGTGCTATTTCCGCAAACCAAAAGGTCTCGAAACGGTGGCATGACGCGCAAGCAAAGCACAGGGCGGAGCTTTTGCGACTTGTCCGCAATCGTAAGTTCGGCAAGAAGTAGATCGCCTTCCTTCACGTCACGACGTCCGCCACGCTGTAGTCGGGTTCGTCATCGCCGTATGCCCTGACGAGGCCAGCAAGACCAAGCTGTGTCCACGCGGCGTCGCCCACATCAACGTCGTCCGATAGGAGAGTAACGAGAACCCGAGAATCCTTGGGAATTGCAAACGGCTCGTCCAGCCGAATCGCAGTCCCGTCAAAATGCCCGGTGAGAGTTACGGGTTGGTTCATCGCACAGATTCCCTATTCTTCGAGGAACCGATTGAAATACTCCGCGGCGTTCTCCCGCTGCGGGCGCGGCAGTTGGTCGATCACCATCGCGTCGGCTTCGTCGCTCTCGGCCGCCGCGATTTCTTCCTTGACCGCCTCGCGCACGTCGCCGCGGATGGTCGGCCCCTCGGCCTCGCCCGTGATCACCGCCGGGCCGCGGCCGGGGTTCTGCTTCACCTGCGTATCGCGGAACGCGGTGTTGAGATCATCCTGCGGCCGGGCGCCGAACGCGCTGCCCGAGCCGATGCCCCGACCACCGGGTCGGCCGCTCATGGAATTGCCGGGCATGTTGCCCTCGCCTTGGCACTCCTCGCAGCCTTCGCCCTGGCAATTCTCGCACGCCATCGAGTCTTTGCTCATTTCGAGCTGGTCCATCGCCATGTCGAGCATGGCGCCCTCGGCCGAATCGGCGTCGGCCTGTTGTTGCATCTCGTCAAGCTGCTGCATCATCTGCGACATCGACTCGGAGGCGGCCTTCTGATCGCCCTTCTGCATGCTGTCGCTCGCCTCGGCCAACTGCTGCGCGAGTTGTTCGAGCTGCTTGCCCTGGTTCTTCTGCTTCTGCATTTTCTCGAGCTTCTGCTGCAGCTCGCCCGCCTTCGCGAGGTTGCCGGCCTGCTTTTGCTGCTCGACCTGCTTCTTAAGCTGCTCGATGGCTGACTCACGTTTGGCCGTGGCTTCGGCAAGCTGTTGATTGAGCTTCTTGAGCTGCTCGGCGAGCTGCTTTTTCTCGGCGTCGCTCAACTTTCCCGCGGCCATCTTTTGCTGCAGCTTCTTCATCTCGGAGGCGGCCTGCTGCCAATCGCCGCCTTTCAGGGCGGCGGCCATCTTGTCGGCCGGGCCCTGGCCCAAGTCCTTCATGCCGGCGAGTTGGCGCCGAACGTCCGCGTCGCCGCCCAGCTTCTCGCGACGCTCGGCCAGTTGCTGGGCGAGATTGTTGAACTTCGCGAGCGCCTGTTTGCGGTCGACGTTCTTCTTCGTCGCCAGCCGCTCGAGTTGCTTTTCCATTTCCAGCAGCAACGCTTCGGCGTCCTTGAGCCCCTTCTTCGGCGTCTTCTTGCGGAGTTCGACGAGGCGCTTCCGCAACGCGGTCGTGGAATTCTCAAGCGCCTTGGCGCTAAGCGCGGTCGTGGTGGGCGTCACGCTGCTCTGTGCTACTTGGTTCGGTAGGAGCATCGCCAAGGCGAGCGCAATCGCGGCGGGCGCCGCGGGCAGCCACGCCGAGCGGCCCATGCGAATGCGAAATCGTTCGTCGATCTCCAGCCGGCGCACCGCGCGCTCCGCGTCATGAAGCAGCGCTTGCCCCGCGGGCGTCGCCGCAGCTTCCGGCGCCAGCGACAAGCTCGTCGCGACGCGCTCCTTGAGATCGAAGCGCCGATCGATCTCGATCGCCGCATCAAGCTCCGACCGGCCGCTCAGCCACGTCCAGCCAAGCGCCACGCACACGCCAAGCGTCGCGGCGCCGCTGAGCCACAGCACGGACCACGCGGCCGGCAATTGCTCGATGATGAAAACCTTCGGCGCCGCGATCGCCACCGCGGCCACCGCAAGCGCCGCGAACAAGCATTTCACCAGCCGCGTGAGGAACAACTCTAGCCACAGCCGGCGACGAGCCCGATCGACCTGCTTGCGAATTTGGTCCATGACCTGCAGTTCCTATGCGAGCGGCAGTGCGACGAGGCGCCCAAGCGAGAGTTCACGGAGGCGTCGTCTACCCATTCTATCGGCACGACCGGGCCCAGTCACGCCAATCTCGTCTCGCCCCGGGCTTCCCGGGCGGGTTAAACTTGCGCAACGGCCGCGGTTGCCCTTAGGACGGCCAACCCAAGCCCTAAGTTCCCAACGGCCCATGACTCCAACGCTCGCCACTCCCGCCGCGCCGGCCCCTGCCCTGCCCTCGCCGGAGGAACGGCCCCGCGCCGACGTCGTCATCTACGACAGCCACTGCGGCTTCTGCACCGCGCAGGTGAGCAAGTTGCTCCGCTGGGACCGCCAGGGCAAGCTGGCGTATCTCTCGCTGCACGATCCGGAAGTCGCCCGCCGTTGGCCCGACGCCGATCACGATCGGCTGATGCAGGAGATGCTCGTCGTCGACCGAGACGGAGGTCGCCACTGGGGCCCCGAGGCGATCCGCCATCTCACCGGCGTACTGAAACGACTCTGGTGGGCCAAATGGATCTTCCGCATCCCCGGCGTCATGTTCGCCTGGCGGCGGATGTACCGGTGGATCGCGCGCAACCGCTACCGAATCAGCCGTAAGCTAGGACAAGACGCCTGCGACAGCGGCACGTGCCAACTGCATTTCAAGTGAGTTCTAATCCGCCTTCTCCAAGGAGCAACGAGCGAGGGCGCGAAGTCGCTAGCGTTCTTCCCCCGCTCCGTGCCCTCCGTGCCTCCGTGGTAAATCACTCGTAGCCGTGCTCCGGCCCCGGAAACGCACCGTCGCGCACTTCGTCGCGGAACTGCCGCACCGCGTCGACCACCGTCGATTTCACGTCGGCGTACGCCTTCACGAACTTCGGCGCGTAATCGCTCGACAGCCCCAGCACGTCGTGCAGCACGAGCACCTGACCGTCGCAGTCCGGCCCAGCGCCGATGCCGATCGTCGGCACCTTCAGCATCGCGGTGATGCGTGCCGCCATCGCCGACGGAATGCACTCCAGCACCACCGAAAACGCCCCCGCGTCCGCCGCGGCGCGGGCGTCGTTCAGAAGCGCCGCTTCGTCGCGCTGCACGCGATACCCGCCCAGCTGGTGCACGCTCTGCGGCCGCAACCCGCAGTGGGCCATCACGGGAATCCCCGCCGACACCAGTGCCGCAATCGTATCAGCCTGCTCGGCGCCCCCTTCGAGCTTCACCGCCTGGCAGCGCGTCTGCTTCAGGATCCGCCCCGCGTTTTCGATCGCCTTGAACTTCCCCAAGTGGTAGCTGGGAAACGGCATGTCGACCACCACCAGCGCCCGCTGCACCGCGCGGCCGACCATCTCGGCGTGATACACCATCTCGTCGAGCGTCACCGGCAGCGTATTCTCGTGCCCCTGCACGACCATCGACATGCTGTCGCCGACAAGCACGGCCTCGACGCCCGCCTCGTCCACCAGCCGCGCGAACGGAAAGTCGTACGCCGTGACGACCGTCAGCTTCCGCCCCGACCCCTTCATGCCGGCAAACTTCGGCACGGTCATCCGCCCAGGACGCTTCGCACTCTCGCCGCTTGATGAAGGTTTCGCCATAAGTTCAGGCTAATCGAGCCGCCCACGCCTCGTCAAACGAGCGTCTCGGCCGGTAAGTTTAGGATTCACCACAGAGGGCACAGAGGACACAGAGTAGATCCAAAGAGGGGTGCCATGCCCACGT
The DNA here is from genome assembly GCA_031407585.1 of Planctomycetota bacterium. Taxonomy (GTDB): domain Bacteria; phylum Planctomycetota; class Planctomycetia; order Pirellulales; family Lacipirellulaceae; genus Lacipirellula. Next base: position 7,399 of record JANOIK010000698.1, read on the forward strand.
CCGCGGGGGCATGCCCGCGTTCAAATAACCGCCTGAATCCTTCAAGAAGAAAATCGCTCAGAACAACGGCAGGCTCCCGAGCCACAAAATTCTGAATCGAACTACTTTTGCTCTTATTCCCCCCTCCGTGCCCTCTGTGCCCTCTGTGGTAAAATCCCCTCCCCAGAACGACCAACCGACTCCAGGATCAATCGCATGTCAGACATCAAAATCACCGTCGAGGATCGCGCCGGCCGTCGCTGTGCCTCCAGCGGCTCGAAGTGGGAGCCCCTCATGGGCTACAGCCGCGCCGTTCGCTCGGGCAACACGATCGCCATCACGGGCACCGTGGGCGTGGGCGCCGACGGCAAGTACGCCCCGACCGTCGGCGAGCAAGCCGCCCGCAGCCTCGCGATCATCCGCGCCGCGATCGAAGCGCTCGGCGGCAAGATCGAGCACGTCATCCGCACCCGCATGTTCGTCACGGACGTGTCCCAGTGGGAGCAAGTCGCCAAAATCCACGGCGAAGTCTTCAAAGACATCCGCCCCGCGACCAGCATCCTGGAAGTGCCAAGACTGATCGACGCCGAAGCCCTCATCGAAATCGAAGCCGACGCGATTATCCCGTAACGCCGCCTCCCCGTAGGTCAGGCTTTCTAGCCTGACGATCCGCAGATCGGACTCACCACAGAGGACACAGAGAGCACAGAGAAAACCCAGAAAGAGAAATCAAAATATCTTCTGGTTTTCTCGTTCCCCTCTTCTCTGTGTCCTCCGTGCTCTCTGTGGTGAATCCGACCCCTCCTATGCAGATCGGATTCACCACAGAGGACACAGAGCGCACAGAGAAAACCAGAAAGAGAAATCAATTCCTTCTGGTTTTTTCCTTACCTCTTCTCCGTGTCCTCCGTGCCCTCCGTGGTGAATCCGATCCCCTCCCCTCCTACGCCCCGCAAGTCACAATCCACCCATTCGTCCGCAGCGCCGGCAACCACCACGGCCGCACGAGCGCATGCCGCCGCTGCGCATCCAGCCGCACGCGCTCCACGATCCGAAACCCCGCCGAGCGCAAATCCGCCGCCAGCTCCCGCCACCGGAACACGTGCAAGAACATGCTCGGCAGCCCGCGATACGGAAACCACCGGTCGCCCACCTCGATCTCCCGGCTCCACGCCGCGTGGACCAGATTCTTCGCCACCCACCACGGCCCCTCAGGATCGCGCAGGTTGTACCAATAGTTGTGCACATGCAGCACAAACTTCCCCCCCGGCTTGAGCATCCGGCGAGCGTGCTTCAGCACGCCCACGCGGTTCGCACGACCCCGAATCATCCCCAGCGTGCTAAACATACACATCGCATAGTCGACCGCCCCGTCAGCAATCCCATCGAGCTCGACAAGATTCGCCCGCACACACTCAATGTCGAGCCCCTCGAGGACGGCCTTCTCCTGCACGACGCTCAGCATGTGGTCGGACAAATCAATCGCCAGCCCGCGATGACCGGCACGAACGAGCGGCACGAGCGCCCGCCCCGTCCCGCATCCCAGATCGGCGACTAGCCCCGGCGGATCAAACTGCCGCAGCAGCAGCGCCTCGTCGAATTCGAACAGACTGTTGAACGCAAAGTAGTCGTCGTAATCGTCCGCGATATGCGGCGCATGGACATAGTCCCACAACCCCCGCGAAACCCCCGCCGGAAGCTGCCACGTGGGCCGGTTGGGTAGGGTCATGGCTACGGTCGCGTGAACTAAAAATAAAAGCCGCCGGCTCCGCCGGTGGACTCCGCCCGCGGCCCATCGTAGCCCCCTCCGCCCAACTCCGCATGCCCACGCGTTTCCATGCCAAGTATTCCTGCTCGATTCCTGTTTCATGTAAGAATGCCGTCGCCCCTAATTCGGACTATGCCGCCCAATCGCATCGCGCCGCGGAGTCACTCAATGACTTGCCGCCTTGAATCCCGTCAGATCGCCGCCGACTCCGCTCGAACCGCGCGGCAAAGCCAGCGGTCGGCCCTTACGCTCGTCGAAGTGCTGGTCATTGTGGGACTTATCGTGGTCGTGATTGCGCTGCTGCTCCCGAGCGTGCGTTCGACGCGGGAACCCGCTCGCCGCAGTTCATGCCTGAACAATCTGAAGCAAATCTCCCTGGGGCTGCAAAGCTACGTGACAGCCCACGGCGAATTTCCACCCGCCTACACGACCGACGCTGAGGGCAAGCCACTCCACAGTTGGCGCACGCTCATCCTGCCGTTCATGGAGCACCAAGCACTCTTCAAGTCGATCGACCTTACTAAGCCGTGGGATGATCCGGCGAACGCCAAGGCCCTCGCCGCCATGCCGGATGTGTACGATTGCCCCTCCGCGGCGAAAAACGCGACGAACTATTTGGCCATCGTCACTCCCGCGAGCTGCATTCAGGCCACCGAACCTCGCAAACTCTCCGATATCAAAGACGAGCATGACGCGACTTTGACGATCATCGAAGTCGACGACGATCGCGCTGTCCCGTGGATGGCGCCCTCCGACGCCGACGAAAGACTCGTCCTCAGTTTGACCGACCCGGCCACAAGAATGCCCCACGCGCAGGTCCTCGCCGCGTTCGTCGATGGACACGCTAGACCGCTCCCTCGCGAAAAGTCGGACACCCTCTACCGCGAGCTGATCTCCATCGCGGGCAACGACCCCGTCGACTCTCCCGCGGCCGAGTGACCTCCGACGCGTAAACTTCTCCCCGCGCGACGTCGCTTCCAAACGCGGCCCGCTTCAAACGCCGTCAGCGGCGCCAGCCAACTCGCCCACGCCGCCGCGGGATAGCTCCATTCGCCGCCAGCGCCCGTTACCAAGCTCAATCCCCCGATGACGCGCAAGGCAACTGCCGAGCACAGCAGCAAATAGCAACGCCACATCCACCGCTCGTGCTCAACGAACTGCCGCCGCACTGCCGCCCGCCATCCCATCACGACGCACGTCCCCGTCGCGATGGCCAGCGCCGCAAACCCCGCCCCTGCCACGGACCCTGCCGTCCCATCTCCCTGGGCATACCGGGACATCCACACCCCGCTCGGTACAAGCAGGACCAGTACCAACGCGCCCTGCACCCGCCCCAGCCGCCGATGCCATCGGGGCAGCCGCGCACGAAATCGCGCGCTCAGCAGCACCAGACCCAGCACGAGCGTGATCGGCCCCGCCAAAATGTGCGCGTAGAACGCCCACGCATACGCGCCCCAAAAATACGACTCGCGCCCCAACAGAAAGTCCGACCGAAAGTCCGCCGGAAAGTAGTCAACGTAACCGAGCGTGACGCTCAACGTGACCTTGAGAATCAAAAGTCCGGTCAACAGGACAATTGCGCGTCGCCAGATCGTGGGCCGCGGAGTTTGCATATCCAAACGATTGTAACCATCTCGCTCCGCGAGATGAATTCTCGCGGCCGTCCATCTCGCGGAGCGAGATGGCTACATTCCAGTTGACTTCTTGCACCTCATCTGATACGATACAAATGCACCAAGCGGGCGACTCTGCCATGATCCGCCCGCTTTCGGCATCGTAACGACGCGCGTAACTAAACGGAGCGCGATCCAACACGAGCCGTGGGGGGGTCTCCGTTGCGAAAAAAGGGAGGGGCGAAGCAACCACCGCGCGGGTTTTTTTTTTTACCCAACAAAACCCGCCCCGGGGGGGCGGGGCGCGGACGCGCCACACCCAACCC
>JANOIK010000705.1:0-1874 GCA_031407585.1 Planctomycetota bacterium
CTCCATCCCGCCGTCGCAATCCAACAGCACCCGCTCCCGCAGGTCCATCGAATAGGCCTTCATGGCGATCCTCCAAGGAATGATCGCCTATCTTCTCTAATTCCCGTCGCTGGCGCTAGAGGGGAGTGCGAAGCGCTCTAATTAGCCGGTACGCGCTAGCGTCCGGTTTCTTCGCCATCGCCGGGTGCCATGTCCACGTCCGCGTGGGCATGTTGAAGCACGCCGGACCGGCTATTGAGAGTCTCCGTCCCCACCCTGCTCTTCCGCGTCGGTCGCGCCCCCATCCGCGCTTTCGTCCGCAGACGGCTTCTCCAGCGCCTTAAGCTGCTCCTCAAGCTCCTTCACCCGCGCCTCCGCCTGCTCCTTGCCTTGCTTGGCGGCGGTGAATTGCTGCTCCAACGCCGCCGCGTGGGTCGCGGCCGCCGCAGCCATCTGCTTCGCGGACTTCAGCTCCTTCGTCATCCGCCGCTTCGCGACCTCGGGATGATCCCAACCCAGGTTGACTTCGAGGCCGGGAATCGCTGACTGCAAAGCTACGGAGGCGTCCCACGACACCTTCGTTTGCCAAACGTAAAGGTTCCGCAACTTCGCGAGGCCTTTGAGCTTCGAGATGCCCACATCGGTCACGGCTGTGTCGTAGAGATTGAGATACTCCAGCCGCGGCAGCTTGGCTAAGAGGTCCAGGCCGGCGTCGTCGACGTTCGACTGCTCCAAGTGCACCTGGATCAGATTCTTGAGCTGCGACAGCGCAGCTAGCCCGTTTGCTGAGACTTGCGCTTTCGCCAGATTCAACCACACGATGTTGTCGGCCGCATCCGCGAGCGCCGCGATCGCGTCATCGCCGGGTGGCGAGGCGGCTTGGGCGAAGCTCACCTGCAGCAGCGGGCTTTCGCCGAACAGCGGCATCACCACGCCGCCCGCCGCCTCGATCTTTTTAATCGCATCGGCCGACGCCGGCGGCAGCGAAGCGAGCTCGGGGTCTTCCTCGGTCGGTACTCGCGGCGGAGTCGGCTCCGCGACGTGCTCCGCTGCTTCCTCGGCCTCGGCTGCATCGGTCGCCGGCGCCTCGACGCTCGTCAGCGCGGCGCCACCCTCGATCCACTGGCGAATGAGCGCGATCTCCTCCGCCGGCAACGGGTCCGCGCCCTTGGGCATCCGCTTGGGATTCTTCGCCGGCAGCAGGATCCGGCGCAGCAGTTCGCTCTTCTCCGCATCGCCCCCGCCGAGCAGGGTGTCCTTCGCCGTCGCAGTGATCTCCGCGGCCGTATCCAGCCGCAGTCGTCCACTCTGCTTATCCGGCCCATGGCACTTCACGCATCGCGCCGAAAGCAACGGCAGAATCTGCGTGTCGAAGTCGACGCCCTCGGCCGCCGACGCGCCGCTGCACGCCACGAGGTGGGCAAAAAACGCCAGGGCGATGCTGCGACGATGCATGGAGAAACTCGCGGTGAAAAGGTGGTCCGATCCGCTCACATTGTAATTCCCCCTCGGTTCGCAGCCAATTCTCGCCTAGCTAGGGGGATGCTATCTACAGCCTCCAAGATTACAATCGACCCATCGGACGCTTCAGGGCGCCCGTGCGGAGCAGTGTGCGGCTTGAAGAAGGGCCGCACCGGCTGTGCGTATTCGAGAGTCTCAGACGACGTTGAGTAAGAATTTGATCGCCCGGCGGTTACGCTCATTTAATGAGCACGGAGTAACTGGCGATGGCCGAATTGATCGCGCTCGGCAAAAACAACCAGCAACGGTGCTGGGCGTCGCTGCCGTCTGACGAAACCATCATGCTGGGCCGCGCTCCGCGCAAGGGCCTCAGCGTCCCCTGGGATCCCCTGATCTCGCGCGAGCATGCCCTGCTGCTGATCAGGGAAGGCACG
>JANOIK010000711.1:0-2935 GCA_031407585.1 Planctomycetota bacterium
GCGGTATCCAATTGGCACTTAGAAAATGAACGCCAAACGGAAATCGCTTTCCGAAGGGACTACATACCGTACTGCATGAGCCGTATCGGCGCGCTTCTCGCCGACTACTCGAAACAAGGCAATCCACGAGCAAACGGCCAACCTGCGTGGCCGCCTCGCGGACCGCTCGACCAAGCTGGCCAACCCATGAGCAGCTGGCGATTCCAAATCTCTCAGCCCGTGCAAAACGGACGGTGCGGTATGGGGGGCCCGCCCCCGCCGCCTCCAACCCCAGATTACAGCGCCCCTTGGAACTCGCCAGGGAATCTCGCCTACGGCAAGGCCGAATTCTTAGCGACAAGATTCGGACAACTCGAAACGGCGACCCACGTATTCGGCGTTTTTGGCTCAGACACAGCTTTCGATCCAAACGCCAAATTGAAGTACGATGAGCTGCCGCATTCTCTCATTATCGTCATCGAAGTCGCCGACTCCAAAACCCACTGGATGCAACCCGGCGACTACAACGTCGCCGACCTCCTCGCCCACACCGGCCGCATCGGCGACCACCTCCACGGCCTGCTCCCCGACCGGCTCCACGTCCTCTTCGCCGACGGCGAAGTCTGGGCCCTCTCCCCCGACGCCCCCATGAGCGCCCTCCACCCGTTCCTAACCATCACCGGCGCCAAATCCCACGACCGCGAAAAACTTCTCGCCCCGCACCGCGTCGACGCGCCGGAGTGACTCACGCTGAGGCGTAAAGCACGCTATGGTAGGAGATTTAGACCACGAATCACACGAATCACACGAATGGGATATTGAAGATTGCGAAGTTCGACGTGCCGTGAGCCATTCCTTGCTCCTCCGGCCTTAACTCTTCATTCGTGCTATTCCTGCAATTCGTGATTCTTTTTTTGATCCCCTTCTTCGCTGGGTTCCTTGCGCCTTAAGCGCACGACCTCCCCGCGATTTGCCCGCCACTCCCACGGCGCGATACACTAGGAGGCGTCTCACCACTCATCACAAGGCCGTCGCCATGAAACATATCCTTGTCGCCACCGACTTCAGCGAAACCGCCGCCGCCGCACTGGCCCATGCCGCCGCGGTCGCCAAACTCAGCGGAGCCAAGATTTCGCTCCTGCACGTTATCTTCGCCGAGAAGATCAACGAAACGCTGCTCGGGCTCGACGCGATCGAGTACCTTTCGCGGGCCGTCGACGAAGCGGAGCGCCGCCCCGGCGGGGCTTTTGACCGCCTTCGCGACGCCGCTCGCGAGAAGCTGGCCCAAGCCGTCGCCGCCCTCCCCGAGCCGCGGCCCGAGGTTGTGACGGTGGTTGCCGAGGGTCGGCCTTCGGTCGAAATCGTCGATTACGCCGAGAAGCATGGCGTCGACCACATCGTCGTGGGCACGCACGGCCGCAGCCGCCTGGGCAAAGCGTTTTTGGGCAGCGTTGCCGACAATCTGATTCGCCAGGCGGATGTTCCGGTCACGGTCGTACGAAAGTAGCCCGCCGTTCACGGCTGGCTGCGGGTAACTTCCCTTCGCTCCAATTCTTCGGCCCGCTGCGTCTCCGCGCCTCTGCGCGAGTCTTTTCCCACAATTCTTCTAAATCTGGGTGCGCCCGGCTTGAAATGGGCCGCGCGCTTTGCTAGTGTACAGATGATACATATCGTGCGCGCATCGCGAACGAGTCCAGACCCACGCGGCCGCTCCAAGCCTACAACCCGTTTTCACCAAAATCCCTTGGTTTTTGGAACACTCAAAGACGCCTCCACTCGAGAAAGCCCGAAGCATCCGAGCGATTCGCCGTCCAAAATCCACGAATTATGGAACGGTCGTTGGGATTCCCGGCAAATGCGTACAAAATTCAAACGTCGCCGCGCAGACTAACCAAGCTTCCCCCTCCCTTCCGACCTACAGGCTCCAGTCTCCAGCCTTACCTCAATGCCCACACCCCACGGATACATCGAACGTCTTGCCGAGCTCGCCGCTAGCGGTGCGCCGTTCGCCAGCGTCACGCTGGTCGAAGCCGTGGGCAGCGCCCCGCAGGACGCCGGCTCGAAGATGCTCGTCACAGCCGCCGGCCTTGACATGGGCACCGTCGGCGGCGGCCGCGTCGAAGCCAAAGCGATCGCCCACGCCCAAGCAATGCTCCTCGAGCCGGAAGCGTCAGCGCCCGGAGCCGCGCGCCATTCCCAACTCCTCGAATGGAACCTCCAACGCGACGTCGGCATGACCTGCGGCGGCGCCGTGAAGCTCTACTTCGAGACTTACAACCACAGCGAATGGCAGATCGCGATCTTCGGCGCCGGGCACGTCGCCGCCGCGGTCGTCCGCTGTCTCGCCCCGCTGGAATGCCGCATCACGGCCATCGACCCGCGAGCAGAGTGGCTCGACCGCTTGCCGTCGTCGCTTCAGCTCACCAAGGTGCACGCCGCAGAGCCCGCGTCGCACGTCGCGGAGCTCCCCGCCAATGCGTTCGTCCTGTGCATGACGATGGGGCACCGCACCGACCGGCCGATTCTCGAGGAGATTTTTCGCCAGGGGCGGCGCTTCCCGTATCTCGGCGTCATCGGCAGCCACGCGAAACGCAAAGTGCTCGAGCGCGAACTCGCCGCCGCGGGAGTCGCGCCCGAGCACCTGAAGTCGTTTCACTGCCCGATCGGCCTCAACCTTGGCACCAACCAACCGGGCGAGATCGCCGTGAGCGTCGTCGCCCAATTGATCCAGGAACGCGACGCGTGGCGCGCTGCGCCGAGCATCGCCCCGCAGGAGGGTCGCCCGTGAACCTACCGAGCGCCGCGTCCGCCGCGACCGAAATTGCCGCCGTCGGTCGAATCGCCGTTTCCGCCGCCGCCTCCACCGCTGAAGCCCGATCCGCCGCCGCCACGGATCGACGAGGACGACGTACCGCCGCCGCCGCCGTTGAAACCGCCGCCGCGGATGCTCGAACCA
>JANOIK010000561.1:0-1840 GCA_031407585.1 Planctomycetota bacterium
AGTACTCGCGCAGGCCGCTCGGGTTGTCCTGTTGGACGCCGTAGCCTTCGAGGCCGGGACGGCTGGGGTCCATGTCGGCGATGTGGTACCGGTCGCCGTGGTTGACGCCGGGCAACAGGTAGAGCCTCGATCCGTCCACCCCGCTCAGGGCGAAGCCGAGATGGGCCATGTCGTCCCAGCCGTCGCCGTTCACGTCCACGATGCGCATCTGATGGCCGCGGGCGCTGTTGTCCACCTTTCTCCATTTAAGGGCGAGGTTCGAGCCGCTCCAGGTGAAGCAGTAGTGGTTCTGGTTGAAGGAGCCGTTCGCGTTGCGGTTCTGCCCGAAGAAGAAGATCCCGGAGTTGCCGACGCCGAGCCACCCGGACAGGGAGCCGATCGACAGGAAGTCGTTCGGTATCGAAGCGTAGTTCAGGAGTCGGCCGGTCGAGCCCTCCAGCACGCCGAGCCACTGCTGGACGTTGCTCGCATGGGTCCACGTCGCGCCGTCGCCGAACCGGACGCCATTGGCGAACTTGACGATCACCTCCGCTCGGCCGTCCCCATTGACGTCATACACCGTCACCCCGTCGTTGTGCCCGACGTCGATCGTGGCCGAGCCGGGTGAGATGTTGTCCTGGTTGGCGCTGTTGGGGCCGAAGTTCACCTCCCAGAGGAAGGTGCCGTTGTTCGTGTAGGCTTCGATCTTCTGCGGGTTCGACGTGTTGCGATCGATGACGTAGTCGGGCGTGCCGTCGTTGTTGAGGTCGCCGACCCAGGCAAAGTGGATGGCGCTGCCGCTTCGTATCGGAACGGTGAAGCTCGCGTGGACGGCACTGCAGAACAACATTGTTCCGGCCGCGAGAGAGAGGATGCACTTGATGCTTTTTTTCATGTTAACTGGCCTTGCTGTTTTTATGGGGGTTGGGGTAGGTGCCGGCAGCCAGGTCGTGAGACACCGCAGCGGCTCCCAGCGGGGGGAGAAACGCTGTATATATCAGGACGAAGGTCGCCCGCCCATCCCGTGTTCGGGTTAGGGAGTTACTCGGAGGTTGCGGCCACGGCCCGGCGCGGCACGCTGCCACTCGCGACTTCGTATGCTGGGTTACCCTCCTTGCCCCTTTCCTGTCCGGCTGGCGCGAGCGTGGCAGCGAATCATTTTCGCCTGCTTCGCTGTCGCGGCCACGGCTCGTGCCGCCACGCCCCAGGCGGCCGAGTATTTCACGCGTACGTGGACAACCGATGACGGTCTCCCGCACAACAACACGAGCCGCGTGGTGCAGGATGCGGCCGGCTTCCTGTGGTTCGCCACGGTGGGTGGACTCGCGCGCTTTGACGGGCGGGAGTTCCACGAGCTGCATCCGCCGGCGGAGTTTCGGCCCGGTGGCTTCAACATTCGCGGGCTCGCGGAAGAAAAAGCCGGCACGCTCATCGTGCTGCCCACCGGCGGCGGCGTCTTGCGGCTCACCGGCACGACTTGGAGCGTGCATCCGGCGGCACCGGCCCTGGCCGCGTTCAGCGACGACCCGCCCAGGGATCTCCACGTCGATCGGCGGGGCAATGTGTGGTTCGTGTCGATGAGCGGCCGGCTGTTGCGGTGGCAGCCGGATGGCGCCAGCCAAACCTTCCCGCGCGAGGCACCCGAAACGGCACGCCCGCTCCGATTCACGTTTGCCACGGATGCTTCTGGCGATACCTGGATCGGCTCGGAATCGTTGCTGGCGAGATGGCGGGAGGGCGCCATGCATCGCCATGAACTCACGCCGCGGGAACCGATGCTGGTCGGCGGTGGCGCCGGGCGGATCTGGGTCTGCACCAACCAGCGCCTGCAGCGGCTCGACGAGGGGCGGCTCGTCACCGT